>DATHNU010000795.1:0-3636 GCA_035485695.1 Reyranella sp.
GATAGCGCTCGGGCGAGGTGCGGAAGTCGATCGGGGCGGCTTCGGCCATGGCGTTTCCCATATCAGTAATTCGGTACTGAAATACCTATTTACTTTCCCCGCTGCAAGCGCATTCTATCAAGAGATATGATCGCGATCCGCCCTGCTCAAGCCTCTGATCTGAAAGCGATTTCAGCGCTCGATGCGCGGCTGACCGGCTTGGACAAGCCAACTTACTGGCAGGAGATGCTGGCGCCCGAGCGACATTTCCTGGTGGCCGAGACCGACAAGGGTGTCTTGGCGGGCTTCATCGCAGGCGAGGTACGGGCATGGGAATTTGGTCAGCCGGCAGCGGGCTGGGTGTTCGCCATCCAGATCGATCCCAAGATTCGCCAGCGCGGCGTCGGCAGCCAGCTGTTCGAGGCGATTATCGCGCGCTTCAAGGAAGAGGGCGTGACGCACGTGCGCACGCTGGTCGATCGCAAGGACCACCTGATCCTGTCCTTCTTTCGCGCTCAGGGCATGGTGGCGGGTCCGTCGCTGCAGCTCGACATGGACCTGTCGTGAAATTGCAGACTGCCACCCGGCTTGGCCTCTACGCCACGCTCGAGCTGGCGCGCGAACCCGATCGCACTTTGTCGTCGGGCGACCTCGCTGAGCGCTTCGGTGTGTCGAGCCATCACCTCGCCAAGGTGCTGCGGACGCTGTCCGCTGCGGGGCTGGTGCAGGGTGGGCGCGGTGCGACCGGCGGCTACCGCTTCATCGGCAATCGCCGACGCACCACCCTGATGGACATCGTGGCCCTGTTCGAGCCGGCGCCGGGACAACGGGCGAAAGAGCCGGGCGAAGACACCGATATCGGCGGCGCGCTGCAGCGCGTGCTCACGGAAATCGACGAGATCGCCGAGGCGACCTTGCGGTCGATCAGTTTGGAGACGATGCTGAAACCTGCGCGATGAGGTTGAAGCTTCTTGTCCTGTGCGTGGTGATCGCCGGCGGCGCATCTGCGGCAGCGCAGACCGGCGAAGAGCCGCGCGCGTGCGTGCGAAATGGTGCACCCAGCCAGGACTACGAGCGCGAAAGCGCCAAGGACTGGCCGCAGGAGGCCCAGCGCTTCAAGAGCAATGAACAGATGGTGTCGCGGCGGCACGATCGCCTGCGTTTGGCGCTGGACGGCGGCAAGACGGTCGAGCTGGTGGATTGCCCGTACGGCGCTGCTGCCTACCAATATCTCTATGAGCGCTATGACCAGCCCGGCCGCTTCTATGTGATCCGCACACCCGCGCACGACGACTTCTCCTACACGCTGGTGATGATGCGCACCGGCCGGCTGTTCACCGTCTATGGCGCGCCGGTCTGGGCGTCCGACAAGTCGAGGTTTTTGACCGTGGCCTGCTCGCTTCAGCCGCAGCGCGGCAACCTCGTCATCCAGGCGCCGGCGGACGACGGGCTCAAGACGGAAGGCGAGATCGCTCTGCCCTGCGAGACGGAGAGCTGTTCGGCGCGCTGGGATCACCCGGCATGGATCGCCGTGACGTGCACGCCACGCGAGGTGGGCAAGAAAGGCACGGAGTTCGTCGTGATCCGCGGCAACGACGGCACGTGGAAACGGTTCGGGCGTTAAGGGAGCGCGGACCTCCAGGTCCGCATCATGATTATGAGCGGACCTGGAGGTCCGCGCTCCGAAAACTAAGACTTGCCCCAGCCGTCCCGCGTCTGCGGCAGCTTCTTCTTCAACAGCGCGCCCGCCACGACGGTGCGCAACACCTCCGCCGTGCCGCCGCCGATGGTGAACATGCGCACGTCACGTGCCATGCGTTCGAGCGGCAATTCACGCGAATAGCCGCGGGCGCCGAAGAACTGCAACGCATCGTTCACGACCTGGATGGCGTTTTCCGACGTGAACACCTTGGCTTGCGCGGCCAGCAGCATGTCGGGAAAGCCGCCTTCGCCGCTTCTGGCCGCGTTGTAGACCAGCGCCTGCGCCGCCGAGAGCTTGATCGACATGTCAGCCAGCTTCCATTGCAGGCCCTGGAACTCGTTGATCGGCCGGCCGAACTGGTGGCGCTCCTCCGACCAGTCGAGCGCCAGCTGGTAGGCGCCCTGGGCGATGCCCAGCGCCACCGTGGCGGCACCGACCCGCTGGCTGTTGTAGGCCGTCATCAGATCGGCGAAGCCCTTCTTCAGGCCGCGCGGCGGGATCACCAGGGCCGACGGTGGCAGCTCCATCTCCTCGAAGTCGATCACCGCCTCCGGAATGCCGCGCAATCCCATGGTCGGCTCGCGCTTGGTGATTTTCAGCCCCACGGTCTCGTCCCGGATGGCTAAAAAGCCGCCGATACCTTCCTCGTTGCCCTTCTCGTCGAAGACCTTGGCGAAGATCAGGTGCAGGCGCGAGACGCCGCCGCCGGTGATCCAGTGCTTGCGGCCGTTCACGACATAACGGTTGCCCTTCTTGTCGGCGCGCGTGGTCATGCCGTTGGCGTCCGAACCCGCCTCGGGTTCGGTGATGCAGATGGCGGGCTTGTCGCCCGACAGCACCATGTCGGCCGCCATCTTCTTCTGCTCTTCCGAGCCGTAGGCCATGACCGCGCTGATCGCGCCCATGTTGGTCTCGACGGCGATGCGGCCGGTGACGGCGCAGGCCGCCGACAGCGCCTCGATGGCGAGCACGGCGTCGAGCCAGCCCTTGCCCTGGCCGCCATACTGCTGGGGGATCGTCATGCCGATCAGCCTGGCGTCCTTCAGCAGCTCGACATTGTCCCACGGGTACTGCTCGGTCCGGTCGACCTCGGCCGCCCTCTTGGTCACGGGGCCGGCGGCCAGCTCGCGGGCGCGGGCCTGCAGTTTCAACTGGTCGGACGACAATCCGGAGGTGTTCATGAATTCGTTCCCTGGCCTTTGGGGTCGACGCTGAAGATTGCGACGGCATCGCTGCGGCCGCGCACGGTGACGCTGCCGAGACCGGCGAAGATGAAACGGTCGCCGCAGGCCTCGCGCGTGCTCTCCGAGACCAGAATGCGCGTGCGGTATTGCTTGTTCAACTCTTCCAGCCGCGCCGCGAGATTCACCGTGTCGCCCAGCAGGGTGTAGCTCAGCCGCTGGCCGGCGCCGACCGAGCCGCCGATCACGTTGCCGGTGCTGATGCCGATCCTGGTGTCGAGCGCCATGCCCTGGTCGCCGAAGGTGCGGCTGGTGACGGCGCGCTGGATGTCGATGGCCGCTCGTAGCGCGGCCACGGCATGGCCCTCGCAGGCAAGCGGCATATTGAAGGAGGCAAACAGGCCGTCGCCGATGAAGGTGTTGACGACACCGCCATGGGCGCGGATCGGCGCCAGCACGGTCTCGAGATAATCGTTCAGCACCGCCACCAGCTCGTGCGGCGCCAGGTATTCGGCGATGGTGGTGAAGCCTGCAATATCGGTAAACAGGATGGTGGCCTCGCCGGTCTCGCCGGCCAATGTGCCTTCGCCCTGGCGGCGCAGGATGGTCGAGGCCACGCTTTCGTCGACATAGCGGCCGAACGTCTCGCGGATCTGCACGCGCTCGCGCAGGTCCTGCACCATCCTGTTGAACTGTCCGGTCAGCTCGCCGACCTCGTCGTTGGAGGTGACAGGCACCTGGATGTCGAGCTTGCCCCCGGCGACCTCCGTCATG
>DATHNU010000796.1:0-6540 GCA_035485695.1 Reyranella sp.
GGCCATTCACCAGGAGAAAAACGCCATGGGCAACGTCAGTCATCTCGTCACGCGAACTGCCGCCTTCCAGAGCTCGGTCGAGAATGGTCTCGCCGAGGAGAACAGCGGCAAGGACCGCCAGTTCGTCACCGCGCTCGCCCGTGGCCTCGACATTCTGCGCGCCTTCCATGCCGGCGAAGGCATGCTGGGCAACCAGGAGATCGCCCACCGCACCGGGCTGCCGAAGCCCACCGTGGCCCGCCTCACCCACACGCTGACCGAGCTCGGCTACCTCAACTACATTCGCCGCTTCCGCAAATACGAGCTGGGCGCCTCGGTGCTGGCGCTGGGCTATGCCGCGATCTCCAGCATGGATGTGCGCCGCGCCTCGCGGCAGCCGCTCGAGCAGCTCGCCCATGCGCTCAACGCCTCGACCGCGCTGGGCGGCCGCGACCGCCATTCGATGATCTATCTCGAAGCCTGCCGCGGCCCCTCGGTCGTGGCGATCACCCACGATGTCGGCACCCGCGTGCCGATGGCCAGCACGGCGATGGGCCGCGCCTACCTGTTCTCGCTGCCCGACGTCGATCGCAACAAGCAGATCGACGCCATCCGCCGCCGCTGGCGCGACGACTGGACCAAGGTGAAGGCGGGCCTCGAGCGCTCGTTCAAGGAGCTGACCGACCGCGGCTTCTGCGTCACCTGGGGCGAGTGGCTGCCCGAGCTGTGTGGCGTCGGCGCCCCGCTGCGCAACTCCGACGGCACGGCGGCCTACGCCATCAACGCCTCGGCGCCGATCTACCAGATCAGCCGCGACCGGCTCGAGGCCGATTGGGGACCGCGCCTGGTCAAGGTCGCGCGCGACATCCGCACCGGCATGGCGGCCCAGCCGTCGGCCGCTCCCTCGCCCGCCGCGGTGCGGCCCGTCACCAACGGCCAGCGGCCTCCGATGTCGGCGATGGCGCGCCGCTAAGGCGCGTCCTCTCCTGCCATGGCCATCCAACGACCGGCCGATGCGCGGCCGGTCGTCGCGCATGCTTTCCGAGGCTTCAACGGGCTCATAGGTCACGAGGTCGTGGCCTGGCGTCCGGGCTTCGTCGAGATGAGCCTGAAAGTCCGGCCCGAACTCTGCAACGCCAACGGCCTGCTGCATGGCGGGGTGCTGATGACGCTGCTCGATTCGGCGAGCGGCTTTGCCTGTACCTTCAACGACACCGCGACGGCCCGGCGGCTCAGCGTCACGCTGGCCTTCACCACGCAGTTCATCAAGGCGGCGCGTGACGGCGACGTGCTCCGCATCCTCGGCGCCTGGCGGCCCTCGACCAGCCAGAGCACCTTCGCCGCCGAGACCGAGATCTACGACCAGAAGGGCGACCTCGTGGCCACCGGCGCCGGCACGTTCCGCTATCTCAAGGGCGAGCGCAGCGACGGCACGCTGACGTTCCTGGAGCAGAAGGCGGCAGACTAGCGACTTCCCGCCTTCGAACCGCCGCTTGTCTCCAGACCCGCTCATGTCGGCCGGGCGGGCGCTCCGGAATTACGCCCGCGGTTTCCGCAGTTTCCGCAAGCGTTTTGCCAATTGCCGTTGGGCGTGCATCCCTTGGCTGAGACAGCAAAACTGCGAACGGTTTCCCAAGCAGAGTTTTTGCAGGGGGTTTCCGACCTTTCCGCCCTACCCTCGATATTGTCGCAGTATCGGGCGGGCGGGCCATGGCGGGCGGCAGCGCCGTCAGCGCAGCCCATTTTGGCCGACGGAAAACGTTGGTGGCTGAAACCCTGGTCGCCGGTGGAGGGGCATCCAAAGAAAGCTGAGCGGTGTGCATGGCGTCGATCCTCTGTTCGCGAGTGTCGACAGCCATACGCCACAACATTGCTCAGGAACGTCAAGGACAAGAAGTGCGCGGTGCGTGCACGACAGCGCGCGCAAGATAATTCTTTCATAGACGGCACGGGAGCGCGCGGCGCGGCGGGCGGAAGCCGTGAGGCAGGTTACGCGCGCCTGCAATGCGGCAGAAGGCTGTCAGGCAAGCCCCTGTGTCCCCGTCCCGTTCAAGGCCGATCGTCCGATTCGCTTCAGCCTAGGCCAGCAGGGCGTAGAGCGCCGTCTCGATCTGGTCGGGCTCGACATCTTCCGAGGGGCCATAGATCTCCCAGTTGATGCCGGCGAGCGGCAGCTTCTCCGCAGCGCACCAGTCGAGCAGCGTCTTCCAGGCGCCCGGCAGCCCGTCGAACGATCCGCGCAGCAGGAAATAGGCCGCCCGCCCGGCCGGCAGCTCCGACGGCACGACATCGTCGACAGCCGCGAAAGCGCCCGAGACCAGCACGCCCGGCTCCATGTCGAGCACGCCGTCGACCGGCGGCCGCCACAGGGTGCAACTATGCTCGAGCGGTGCCACGCCCAGCGTCGGCAGCACTTCGGCCAGCCGGGCGCGGCTGGTCTGCTGCGCCGCGCGCAGTTCGCTCATCCGGGCCTTGACGCGGACGACGGCGGTGGGTCGCCGTTCCGTCGTGACGATTTCGCACTTGGGCGTGTCCATCCTTCAATACTTAACCGTTGCGGCGGACGAGGCCAACAGTCGGCTGGGCAGAACGCCATCGGGGCCGCGCTCTTCGCCTAAAAATGCAAAATGCCTGTAACGCTTCGACCCGGTGCCCCGTCTACCCGTCGAGAGCGGCGTGGATGCCGGCTCTCGGACCACAGAGGGAGAGAGCGATGCAGACGACCATTTCAGTAGCAGCCATGATCCTTGGCGCGGCAGCCATCGTCCTGGGGACGGTGGGCATCGGCACGTGCCGGACGACAAGCGACCTCGTCGACACGAAGGTGCGGTCGAGCGCCGACCAACTCGCCTTCAAGATGCCCCGCCCAATCCCCATTCCCCGCGGCTGGCCGTGAGCCGCTCCCGGCGCGCGGCCCTAGGGCACGTTTCGCTTTGATCGAATCACGATCTTTGCTGGGAGCGCGCCACTCCGGTGGCGCTCATGCGGTGTCGAGCCGCAAGAAAAGATGCGCCGCTGGAGTGGCGCGCTCCCGGCAATGAGCCCCCCAATCGAAATGGGCTCTACAGCTACTTGATCGTGATCGCCGATCCGCCCAGCCCGACGAACTCGGTCTTCGCGGTGCCCGGTCCCGGCAGGAACACCGGCGGATGGACCGAGCCGGTCAGGATGACGTCGCCCGCTTTCAGGTGCTTGCCGCTGGCCAAGAGCTTGTTGGCGAGCCAGGCGAGCGAGATCAGGGCGCCGCCCATGACGTTGGTGCCGGGCCCCGCGCCGATCTCCTTGTCCTCGAACAGGGAGCGGCCTTTTACGCCGGCGAAGTCGAGCGTCTGCCAGTCCTTGATCTCGGTGCCGACGATGCAGGCCGCCTGCAGCACGTCGTCGGCGATGCGTCCGGGCCCGCTCACCTTGGTGACGTCGGGGTAGCGGTTCTCGACCACTTCGGCGCCGCAATAGAAATTGGCGACGAACGGCTTGATCGTCTCGGCGGTGTAGGCGGTGCTGCCCGCGGTCACGTCCTTCGCCATGCGCGCCACCATCTCGCACTCGATGCCGGCCTTGATCGGCCAGCCCTTCTCGAACACCGCGCCGCTCTGGCGGACGCCGCTCTGGTAGATGCCGGCGAAGACGGGGCCCGAGAGCTTCAGGGGCTCGTATTGCGTCGGCAGGGTAAGTGCCACCTTCCAGCCGGCGATGCGGTCCTGACCGTTGGCGGTGAGGCAGTCGTGCACCGCGAACTGGACCTTGTAGGAGTCGGCCTCGGACAGGTTCGCGGTGTCTGCGGCCAGGAAGTCCATGACCTTGCGGCTGCGACGGGCCGCGGCGATGCGATCGGCGAGGGTTGCGATTTCCTTGGCGTCCATTTGTGTCTCCCTATGTTTTTCACCTCCCCCGTCTTACGGGGGAGGTGCCCCCGAAGGGGGCGGAGGGGGAAGGCCGCAAAGGAGGTCTCGCAAATTTCTGATCTGAAATTTCAAGTATCTCGACTGAGGCTTCCCCCCTCCGGCCCTGCGGGCCACCTCCCCCGTATGACGGGGGAGGTAGGACTTATATCAGGCCGCCTTCGCCGGATGGTAATTGGCGTAAAAGCCCTGGCCCTTGGCCGCCATGTCGCGCAAGAGCTTCGGCACCTCGAACTGCGGGCCGTACTTCTTGGCGAAGTCGTCGCATTCAGCGACGAACGTCTTGATGCCGACCTGGTCGATCAGGCTGACCGCGCCGCCGGTCTGCGGCGCGAAACCCAGGCCCATGATGGAGCCGACGTCGCCGTCCTGCGGGTTGGTGAGCACGTTGGCTTCGAGGCAGCGCGCGGTGTCGACCGCCTGGACGTAGAGCAGGCGCTTCTTGATCTCGTCTTCCTTGGCGCGCTTCTCCTCGCCCTCGCCGTAGAGCAGCTTGGGATCGGGCGGAAAGTACTTCGAAAGCTCCGGCCACAGGCGCTTCTTGCCGTCGGCCGGATATTCGTAGAAGCCCTTGCCGTTCTTGCGGCCGAAGCGCTCGAGCTTCTTCACCATCAGCTCGAGTATCTCCTCGCTGCCGCCCTCCTCGAACTTGTGGCCGGCCGCCGCCGCATCGCGCCGCGCCTGGTCCATGATCTTCCACGACAGGTCGATCGCGACCTCGTCGTTCAGCGCCAGCGGGCCGACCGGCATGCCGGCGAAGCGCGCGCAGTTCTCGATCATCGGCGCGGGGATGCCTTCCTTCAGCATGCGATGGCCTTCGCTGATGAAGGCGCCGCAGACGCGCGACGTAAAGAAGCCGCGGCTGTCGTTCACCACGATCGGCGTCTTGCGGATCTTCTGCACGAAGTCCATGGCGCGCGCCAAGGTCTCGGGCGAGGTCTTCTTGCCGACGATGATCTCGACCAGCGGCATCTTCTCGACCGGCGAGAAGAAATGCAGGCCGATGAATTGCTCGGGCCGCGCCGACGCCTCGGCGAGGCCGGTGATCGGCAGGGTCGAGGTGTTGGAGGCGAACACCGCGCCTGCAGGCAGCGACGCTTCGGCCTTCCTGGTGGCCTCGGCCTTGACCTCGCGGTTCTCGAACACCGCCTCGACCACGAGCTGGCAGTCTTTTAGCGCGCCGAAATCCGGCGTGGCGCTCACACGGCCCAGCGTCTCGTCGCACTTCTCCTGGGTGAGGCGGCCGCGCTTCACGAGCTTGTCGAGCTCGGCCGCGATGTGCGCCTTGCCCTTGTCGGCCGAGGCCTGGTCCTTGTCCAAAAGCACGATATCGAGGCCGGCCTGCGAGGAGACGGTGGCGATGCCCGCGCCCATCAGGCCGGCGCCCAAAATGCCGATCCTCTTGTACTCCTGCTTCGGGACGCCCTTGGGCCGCCGCGCCAGCTTGTTGGCCTCCTGCAGGCCGAAGAACAGCGTGCGGATCATGCTCTTGGCTACGGGATTGCGCAGCAGCGAGATGAAGTAGCGTGTCTCGACGCGCAGCGCCGCGTCGATCGGCAGCTGCAGGCCCTCGTAGACGCAGCTCATGATCGCCTTGGGCGCCGGATACACGCCGTTGGTCTTGGCCGCGATCATGGCGTTGCCGCCGATGAAGGTCTGCACGCCGGGCGGGCTCCACACCTGGCCGCCCGGGAAGCCCGGGGTCTTGAAACCCTTGCGGTCCCACGGCTGGACGGCGCGGCCGTCGATCGGCTTGGCGCCCTTGCCCGCATATTCGGGAACAACCTGCTCGCCGGCCGGCGCCATCAGCCACGCCTTGGCCTTGGCTAAAAGCTCGTTGGCCGGCACGACGTCGTGGATCAGGCCCAGGCCCTTGGCGGCGTCGACCGTGAGGTCCTTGCCTTCGAGCAGGATGGGGGCGGCGTTCATCACGCCGATCAGGCGCGGGATGCGTTGCGTGCCGCCGGCGCCGGGCAGCAGGCCGATCTTGACCTCGGGCTGGCCGACCTTGGCGCGCGGGTTGGCCGCGGCGATGCGGTGATGGCTGGCCAGGCAGATCTCGAAGCCGCCGCCCAGCGCCGTGCCGTTGATCGCCGCCACGACCGGCTTGCCGCCGGTCTCCTGGTGGCGGAACAGCTTCTGCAGCTGGCCGAACTGGTCCATCAGCTTGGAGGCATCGGACGTGTCGGCGCCTAAAAGCATTTCGAGGTCGGCGCCGGCGATGAAGTCGGCCTTGGCCGAGGTCACGATGATGCCCTTGACCTTGTCGTCCTTGAGCGCGGTCTCGAGCGCGCCGGCATAGGCCGTGATCGAGGCTTCGTTCAGCACGTTCATCGTGCGGTTGGGCATGTCCCAGGTGATGGTGGCGATGCCGTCGCTGTCGACGTTGTAGGTGATCATGATGGAATCCCTCTTCCGGAGCGCGGGCGTCCCGCCCGCTCAAGACTCATGAGGCGGGCGGGACGCCCGCGCTCCAACTCAGACCCGCTCGATGATGGTCGCGGTGCCCATGCCGGCACCGACGCAGAGCGTGGCGAGGCCGGTCGAAAGATTGCGGCGCTCCAGCTCGTCGAGCAGCGTGCCCAGGATCATGGCGCCGGTGGCGCCCAGCGGATGGCCCATGGCGATGGCGCCGCCATTCACGTTGATCCTGTCGTGC
>DATHNU010000797.1:0-4255 GCA_035485695.1 Reyranella sp.
TCGGTGCGCAGCGTCTCGGCGGTCAGCACGTCGAGCGCCGAGAACGGCTCGTCCATCAGCAGGACCTTGGGATGAACCACCAGCGCGCGCGCAAGCCCCACCCGCTGGCGCATGCCGCCCGACAATTCCTTCGGGTAAGCGCTTTCGTAGCCGTCGAGCCCGATCAGGTCGATGGCGGCCAGGGCGCGCTTGTGTCGTTCGGCCGAATCGATGCGCAGCGCCTCGAGACCGATCTCGACATTCTCCAGCACGGTCAGCCAGGGAAACAGCGCAAAGGTCTGGAAGACCATGGCGACTTCCTGGGCCGGGCCCGCCACGTCGCGCCCGCCGATCGCCACCTTGCCCTCGCTGGCCGGCATGAGGCCGGCGATGATGCGCAGCAGGGAGGACTTGCCGCAGCCCGAGCGGCCGAGCAGCGAGACGATCTCGTCCTTGCGCAGCTTCAGGCTGACGTCGTCGAGCACCAGCAGGTTCTCGCCGCTGCCCTTGGGATAGAGCTGGCGCACATGGTCGACTTCGACCAGCGCAGAGGGGGGTGCGTTCATGCGGAACTCCTCAATCCAGACGGAAGCGGCGCTCGGCCAGACGATAGAGCGGCCGCCAGATCAGACGATTGCAGGTCACGACCATCACCGACATGACGAAGATGCCCAGCACGACCCGCGGATAGTCGCCGGCGGCGCTCGCATCGGCGATATAGGAACCGAGGCCTGCGGCCTTCAACTTGGTATCGCCCCAGCTCGCGACCTCGGCCACGATGCTGGCATTCCACGAGCCGCCCGACGCGGTAAGCGCGCCGGTGACGTAGTACGGCAGGATGCCGGGCACGATGACCTTGCGCCACCATTGCCAGGTGCGCAGGCGGAACAGGGTCGAGGCCTCGCGCAGGTCGGTCGGAAAGGCGCTGGCGCCGGCGATGACGTTGAACAGGATGTACCACTGCGTGCCCAGCACCATCAGCGGGCTGAGCCAGATGTCGGGATTGAGATGCTCCCGCACGATGACGACGACCGCCATGGGGAACAGCACATTGGCCGGAAACGCCGCCAGGAACTGCGCCACCGGCTGCACGCGCGTGGCCGCCCAGGGGCGCAACCCGATCCAGACGCCGATCGGCACCCAGATGAGACTGGCCAGGGCAATCAGGACGGCGACGCGCAGCAAGGTCAGCAGGCCGAGCCCGATCGCCGTCAGCCCGTCCGCGATGGTGAGCGAGGCGCGCGTGAACAGCACGATGTGCCACAGCGCGTAGGCGACGACGGCCAGCACGGCCAGCAGCCACAGGCGGTCGGCCAGACGGTCGCCCAGACGGCCGGGCGCGGAACGGCGGGCGGCCCGCGCCGGCCGCGTGAAGCCCAGCGGCAGCTTCGATATGAGCCCGGCCAGCCAGCCGATGGCCGGCGAGATGCGGCGCACCACCTTGCCGCGCCGCCACAGGTCGTAGACCCAGGAGCGCGGGCGGCTGGGCGCGGCGGTCTGCTCGAAGCGGAACTTGTCGGCCCACGCCACGATCGGCCGGAACAGCAGCTGGTCGTAGGCCAGGATCACCGCCGCCATCATCAGCACGGCCAGGATCACGGCACGGATGTCCTTGGCGTCGATGGCGACGGCGAGCCACGAGCCGATGCCGGGCAGCTTCACCGTCGTGTCGCCGACGGTGATCGCCTCCGAGGCGACGACGAAGAACCAGCCGCCCGACATCGACATCATGGTGTTCCAGATCAGCCCGGGCGCGGCGAACGGCGCCTCGAGCCGCCAGAAGCGCAGCCAGGGCGACAGCTGGAAGTGCCGGCTCACCTCGTCGAGGTCGCGCGGCACGGTGCGCAGCGACTGGTAGAAGCTGAAGGCCATGTTCCAGGCCTGGCTGGTGAAGATGGCGAAGATCGCGGCGCACTCGGCGCCGAACTCGCTGCCGGGGAACAGGCGGAGGAAGAACACGACGGTGAAGGTGAGGAAGCCCAGCACCGGCACCGACTGCAGGATGTCGAGCGCCGGCACGATCACCAGCTCGGCCTTGCGGCTCTTGGCGGCGAGCGTCGCCACCACGAAGGTGAAGAGCAGCGAGACCAGGATGGCGGCGAACATGCGCAGCGTCGTGCGCAAGGCGTATTCCGGCAGGTTGGCGGGATCGAGCGTCACCGGCTCGCTGGCCAGCCGCACCGCCGGCGCCGCCATCTCGTGCGCGCCGTGAGCGATCAGCACGAAGCCGCCCGCGATCAGGACGAAGATCGCGAGGTCGTAGAGATTGGGGAGGAGCCCTTCGCCGCCCAGCCCGAGCGGCTCGGCGATCGGGCGGCCTTTGCGGATCATCGCCATCCGCGCTTCCTTTGTTTCAGTTCGGTTGCACCGACCGGGAAGCGCGAGCGAGAGCGCCTAAGCGAGGCGCGCCCTCGGGATCTCGTTCTCCCGGGCAAGGGACCCGACCATCGTCTCAGTCGAGCTGCGACTGCGACAATCGGCCGAGGCGTTGCTAGGTCGCGGGTTCATCGAGTCCCTTGTAGTGATCGACGCGCGGCCGAATACGCTCCGAATAGGAATCCGTCAAGCATGCGAAGCGGTCGCCCAAGAAGCAATCAGCCGAGATGAACCTGCAGCGCGAGGGCTGGTCTCGGCGCGCGCGGCGAACCAAGATGCGGCAGCGAAGCGTATGGAGCGTTTGGGGATGAACGGTATCGCCGGCAGGAAATCCGGGCCGCGCTTGGGACGGCTGGCAGCACTGGCGTCCATATTCATGGCACCGCTGCCGGCGCTCGCCGGCGATCCGGTGCCGCCGCGCTCGGGATTCTATTTCGGCGGTCATGTCGGCTACATGTTCGGCAGCGCCAACGCCACCTTGGGCGATCCGACCGGCGTTGCCTCGGCCGGCGGCGTCACCGGTTACGGCGCCTTCTTTGGCGGCGTGCAGACGGGCTACGAGCAATACTTCGCCTCGCGACTGATGCTGGGCATCGAGCTCGATGCGTCCTTCCCCAGCGCCCAGGACCTCTCGCAGGTCCTGTCCTATCGCGCCACCGGCACCGGCACGGCCAACGAGCAGCTCGAATGGCTGGCGTCCCTGCGCGGCCGCGCCGGCTATGCCATGGGATCGTGGACGCCGTTCGTCACCGGCGGCATCGCCTGGGCGAGCACGCGCTACTCGCGCACCGACCTCACGACCGGCAACGAGGACGCCAATCCCAGCAACATCCGTCTCGGTTACGTGGCGGGCGCCGGCGTCGACTATCGCCTCGATCAGCGCTGGTCGGCGCGCGCCGAGTATCTCTACACCAACCTTGGACTGGGCGGCTTCGCGTTCGCCTCGGCGCCGGCGCGCTACGATTCGCAATACGACCTGCATCGCTTCCGCGTCGGCCTGAACTACAAGTTCGGCGAGGCGGGCGAGTCCGAGGAAAAGGAGGAATACCGCGGCCCCTTCAGCTGGGAGCTGCACGGCCAGACCACCTTCATCTACCAAGGCTACCCGCCCTTTAACGCCGCCTACAGCGGCCCCAACAGCTTTCCGCCGGAGGGCCAGAGCCGCGAGACCTGGACGGTGTCGGCGTTCCTCGGGGTGCGGCTGTGGCAGGGCGGCGAGCTCTATTACAACCCCGAACTGCTGCAGGGCTTCGGCGTCGCCAACACCGTGGGCGCGGGCGGCTATCCCAACGGCGAAGCGCAGAAGTCGAACTTCCCCTACCCGCGCTACAACACCTCGCGCATCTTCCTGCGCCAGGAGGTCGGGCTGGGCGGCGAGCGCGAGAAGGTCGAGGGCGAGTACGGCCAGCTCTCGGGCGAGAAGGACGTGTCGCGGGTCACGCTGCAGGTCGGCAAGTTTTCCGTGAAGGACCTGTTCGACGGCAACGACTACGCCGAGGATCCGCGCATCGACTTTCTCAACTGGTCGATCTGGGCGGCGGGCGCGTTCGACTATCCGGCCGACAAGCTTGGCCTCACCTGGGGGTTGACCGCCGAGGTCAATCAGGCGTCCTGGGCGGCGCGTGCGGGATACTTCCTGGTCGGCGACGTGCCCAACTCCAACACGTTCGACATGAGCCTGTTCTCGCGCGGCGGCTATGTCGGCGAGCTGGAGATGCGCTTTCGACCTTATCATCGGCCCGGGGTATTGCGGTTGGGGAGCTGGCTCACCAGCAGCTTTGCCGGCTCCTACAACCAAGCGGTTGCGCTCGCCAACCTCAGCCCAAGCATGAGCCTGAACGCCAACGACACCATCGCCCAGACCCGCCAGGGCCGCGTCAAGTACGGCTTCTATCTCAAC
>DATHNU010000798.1:0-5754 GCA_035485695.1 Reyranella sp.
CCCAATAGTTACAGCCTTCCATCTGCCCAAGGCCCACCTTGCAAAGGTCAGGAAGACCACGACCGGGCACCACGATGCGGGCCGGTCGGTTACGCGGTTCGAATGCCGGGAATGTCGTCTTCCAACAGAAAAGACCGGGAGGACTTCCATGATCGATGTTGCTGAAGGGGTAAGGAAGGTCATCGCGTTTCACCTCGGTGCCGTGGAAACGGGAATGACCGAAGACGCCAAGCTCACCGACCTTGGGGTCGACAGCATCGACCTCTATGAGGTCGTCATGTCGCTCGAGGAGAATTTCAACATCACCATCAACGACCGCGACGCGCAAAGTTTCGTCACGCTCGGCGACACGATTACGTTCATCAAAGGCAAGATCAGCTGACGGAGGAGAGGCGATCCGTTCGCCCGAGGGAACAAATCAATGAACGTTCCGGCTGAACAGCGTGCGGCGGCACCCAAACGGGGCCGCCCGGACGAGCGACCGGCCTGTGAATTCTGCGGCCAAGGCAAGCTTGACCTGATCGACGAGCGGCCGGATCCAATTTTCGGCGTGCTGGGCATAACCTGCCAGACGTTGAAGTGCGACTTTCTCGAGTGTGGCAAGCTCACCTTTGCCTGATGCGGCGGCAACCAATCCCGGACCACCCATGGCGAAAGTATCCAAGGTCGAGAGGTGCGCCCATGCGTTGTGCGGCGCGCTGGCGCGAATGACCACTGGCAGGCCGATGCAGTACCGGATGGCCCGGCCGGTCGCGATCGCGGCCGCGATGGACGATGCGGCCGCCGATGCCGCGGTTGCCTATGCGATCCAGAAGGGCTGGCTCATCGGCGACGGCGAGCCGCCGCACAGTGTTTGCCTCACGGATGGCGGCTGCATCCGGTCGGCTGCTTCGCGAAGGCCCGCGCGGCCATAGTACTACTTCCTGGGCACTACTTCCTGGGTATGACTTTCTGGACATGGCAAACGACAACGATCCGAATCGGTACTCCTTCAGGGCCGCCGCCAGCGCGGGTGCTTCGGTAGCCGCGCCTACTGCAACGAGGTCGGCCTAACGCTCGGGGAATACAAAATCGTCCACCTGCTGGTGTCGCTTTCGGGCAACCGTCTGGACAGCGACCAAGCGCATTCGCAACAAGTTCCGCGCCTGCGACCCCGCCTGCGACGAGATCGGGAAGCTACGCCGGCTTCGGATGCTGCTGGCGCAAGCCGCTCTCGGGCCTGCTGGCGATATCGCGGCAGGCTGTAGTCCCAAGAGGGCCAGGTGACCGGGCGAGCGACGCGGCAGCATGTGCCCCCCCGGCTCGTGGCGCGGCATTGGCCGCGACGGCGTTCAGCTGGTCCTTATGGGTGACCATGGGCCTCGCTTGCTTGCACCAGAACCAGAAGCGTCTTGGACGCCTTTCGACACTTCGATGCCGCCAGGAGGCCACCGCCAGGACCGTCACGCGTGACGCCCGTTCCGTTTCGAGGGGCGTTTCCTCGCGCCGTTCCGGAGCGGCACCTTCGGCCGAGGTGCCGCGTGCAGCATGCGCCGGACCGCCGCTTCCCAGGCTGGATTGAGCTTTTCGGCGACTGGCTTGATCGTGGCCGTGGCCGGCATGCGGACCTCCCTTGCTTTCGTGATCAGTGAAACGCCGGAATGATGTGCTTGGCGAAGGTCTCCATCTGGCGCATCTCTTCGTCGAGCGACATGAAGCCCTGGTCGAAGAACCAGCCGAACCATTCGAGGTCGCCGTCGCCGCCGATCTTGTGCAGCGCCTCGATCTCGCGCTTCACCTGGTCGGGCGTGCCGGCCAGCGCGTACTTGACGTTGCGCATGCGGTCGAGCGTCCACTCGGCGGGCGGCAGCGGCGTGTAGGGATCCATCGGATACTTCTGCGCATCCTCCTGCGTGCGGAAGGCCTCCCAGAAGCCGAAGCCGCCGAAATAGTGGTTGAAGCCGGCATAGTTGGTCGTGCGCAGGAGCTCGACCGCGTCGGCTTCGGTGCGGCCGAAATGGATGGCGCGGAAGGCGCCGACGCTCTCGCCCAGGCCAAGCTTGCGGCCGGCGCCGGCCGCCACCTCCTGGTAGGTCCGGCACAGGCGCTGGAAGTCGGGCGGATTGGACACCAGGATCCACGGCACGATGCTCGACTGCGCGGTGTAGCGGATCGTCGATTCGCTCACCGAGAAGGGCTGGAATAGCGGCGGATGGGGCTGCTGGTAGGGCTTGGGCACGACGCAGATCTTGCGGATGACGCCCTTGTCGTCGACCTCGCCGGGCGCGCCGTAGGTCCGCGTCCATTCGTGCACCGGCCAGCGCGTGATGCCCTCCTTGTAGGGATAGGGCACCTTGTAATACTCGCCGTCGTAGTCGAAGGATTCCTCGGTCCACGCCTTCTTGATGACCTTGAGCGTCTCCTCGTAGACCTTGCGGTTGTGATTATCGATCGAGGAGCCGTCCATCGGCGCGCCGGTCACGTGATACTGCTGGCCCAGCACGTTGACCCAGCGATCCTGGTAGCCGCGGGCGAAGCCGGCATAGATGCGGCCCTTGGTCAGATGATCGAGCACCGCCAGCTCCTCGGCAGCGCGCATCGGATCCCACGAGGGCAGCACGAGACCGAGCGGCGAGAACTTGATGCGCTTGGTGCGCGCGGCGAGGTCGGCATAGAGCAGCAGGGGCGCCACCGACGTCTCGTAGCCCTCGGAATGGAAATGATGCTCGGTGGTGGCCATCACGTCGAAGCCGGCATCGTCGGCGAACACCGCGAGCTGGCGGAGCTCGTCGAGCATCTGCTGGTAGCGCTCGTTGTTGCGGCCGATCGGACGCAGGCGCTTCCTGTCCTCGAGCGTGCCGGGAACGGTGGGCAGGACGAAAAGCATGAACTTCATGGCTTCCTCCTTTTGATCCATTCGCAGTCGTGTTGGCGGCGACGTTCGATGGCCGGTGGGGAGGCGTCCCGGCGGGGACGCGGCCCAAGAGGCCAGACATCGGATCGCCGCATCAGCCCGGGGCGCAACGTCCGCGGAAAAACGGCGGGCGTGCTGCAGGTCGGGCTGGATGTCGAGCCTGACTCCGGTGTCCGGGCGGCGCAAGGGAGATGTACCCGATGCCGGTGGAGAGGCGTCGCGACGGCGCCGGGCACGGAGGCCTCCGGCCGCTCGCTTTGCCGTCGCGCCGGAGGGATGGCCAGATGTGCGCAAACGCAGAGGTGCCGGCGCCGGTCCATCGTGCCAGCCTCCGGCCAACGACCCGTGAACCGGGCGATCAAGGAGGAAACGATGCATCACCTGTTGGACGTCCTGCGCGACGTCGCGATCGGCGCGTCCGTGCTTCTTGGTGTCGGGCTGCTTATCGAGCTCTCGTCGTCGGCCCTGCAGCTGGTGGCGATGCGCTGAGCGCCTCGCGGACAGCTGCCGAATCACGACGACATCGCCCGAAGCCCGGTCTGATTGATCGCGGCCGGAACCAGGTCTCAACCATGATCGCCTGCGCGAGCCGGCGGCCATGGGTAACCACGGCTATCGCTTGTAACCAAAAACCTCCGTCATCCCGAGCGAAGCCGCCCAACGGGCGGCGTAGTCGAGGGACCTCGTCTTGTCGCCGAGGCAACCGAACAGGTCCCTCCACTACGCCTCGCTGCGCTCGGCTCCGGTCGGGATGACGGGGGTTTTTGGGCAGACGCGATAGCCCTGCATGGGTCACGGGCCTGAAACACTGGGGTGTTATCGTTGGTCAGCGTGTCTGCGTCGATGTCCCTCTCTTTGAGCCTCCGGCTCCCATGAATGGCCGTCCTGTCGGATAATTCCAGATCGTTCCGCGCTGTCGGGCGCAATGGCTCGACGCTGGCGTGCGTCCTGTTCGTCCTGGCGGTCGTGCTCGGCGCCGCGCTCGATCGCGGCCTGCCAATCGCGGTCTATCTGCTGAGCTTCTGGCACTACTATCTCTACTGGCTCGCCTTCGCGTTCGGCGCGATGCCGTTCGACGTCTTCAAGCGCGATGCCGTGGCCATGAAGACCGTCTCGGTCGCAGCCCTCGCGGCGGTCTATCTCGCCGCGCCAATCGACCTCGCCTCCCTGATCGTCATCGCCGGCGGCATCCTGTTGAACGCCCGGGCGGCGGCGGTGCTGGGGATCGACCGGACCTATTACGGCGCCGAGGTGGCCGGCCTCCCGCCGCGCAGGATCACTGCCTTTCCCTATTCGCTCGTCGCCCATCCGATGATCCTGGGAAACGTCGCGGCCTTCGGCGGCACCCTGATCAACCCGGACTTTCGACAGCACTGGTGGCCGCTGGCGGGCCTGCATGTCGCGCTCAACATCGGGCTGCTGGTCATGGAGCTGGCCGGCCCGCGGCGGCGGCGCGCCGTGCGGCTGGGCGGCGGCCTCGCCTTCGCCGCGGTCTTTTCAGGCGCGGCCTTCGCAGCCCTGGGATCCGCGAAGGACGTGACGGCGCCGATCACGCTGGTGGGCGCGTTGCTGGGCGCAGCGACCGTCGTCTGCGCCGGTACCCTTTATCGCTGCTATGCGTTGCCCGCCTCGCCACCGGCGTTCCAGGCCGAAAAAGTCACTGAAGAAACCGCAAGGAGAACCCCATGAGCAGCGTCCTGAGATGGGCCGCCGGCAGCGCGGAGGCCGGGCCGCAGGTCCGGGCTTCGCGGCACTTTCCCGCGATCATCGCCCGGTTCGACGACCGCGCCGACCGGGCGGTGATCGACGGGCTCGTCTCATGGGTCGAGGATCGCTATCGCGAGGACCTGGCCCGGCGGCCGTCCAAGCATGTCTATGTCCGCACCCTGCCCGCGCCCGCGATCGGGCAGATCGACCGACTGCGCGACAGCCCGCTGATCCGCTCCCTGATCGCGGCCGAAGTCCCCGCCGGCAGCGTCGTCGTGCCGATGAAGCACACCGACGAGCTCTATGTCTCGCACTACAACAAGGACCTGGGCGGGGATCAGGGCCTGTTCGAGAAGCATTACGACGGCAACCTGCGCTTCCTGTCGTCGAGCGTGGTGGTGCGCGCCCTGATCTACCTGCAGTCCGACGCGACCTACAAGGTCGTGTTCGGCGACAGCCGGGTCGAGAAGGCGTTCGCGACCTACGATTTCGGCCTGTTGGACTTTCACCGCGAGCTCCATTGGGTCGAAGGGCACTACAATCCGGCCGACCGCCAGCGCATCCTGCTCAAGTGCAACTACCTGGTGACGCCGCGCAATGCCGCTCTCCTGGGGCGGTTGGCGCTCGCCGCCAACACCAGCGTTTTCTACATCGTGAAAGCGGCGATGGAATACTCCAAGAGTCCCCGCACGCCGCCGCAGGTCGCCGTCGGACTCGTGTGCAATCTCTTCCGCCTGCTGAACAACATCCATCCGCTGATTCCGCTGGCGCTGATCGCCGCCGTCGTCGCCGCGCTCGGCTGGGCGATCGGGCGGCTGCTGACCTGAGCTCATACTCTTCCGGAGCGCGGGCGTCCCGCCCGCTCATGGCCATGAGCGGGCGGGACGCCCGCGCTCCGGAAGAGCATGACGCCCCCAGCGCATGCGCCGTCTCTTTACCGTAACGGCAGCGCGGTATGTTGGTAACTGGTGTGCAACGAACGACGCGGCCCCAACGTCCGCCGCCTCGACTCCCCCCTCCAAAAACAAGGAAAGCATCCATGAGCGGTTTCCTGAACGAACTGAAAGTGCAGCGCTGGGACGACCATCGCTACTATCATCACAGCAAGGTCAACCAGTCGCTCCACTTCGTGAGCGCGACGAGCTTCCTGTGCG
>DATHNU010000799.1:0-3012 GCA_035485695.1 Reyranella sp.
GCGCTCATAGGCCTCGCGCTGGTCGTTGAAGGCGAAGATGCCCGGCTTGGCGTTGGCCGCCAGGCGCGCGCGGCGGGCGGCCGTCGCCGTGTCGTCGATCGCGCCGTCGCGGATGACCACGCCGTAATCATCGGCCGCCGACTGGACCGAGACCTTGCCCTGCTGCACGTCGAACAGCACCGCGCGCGCATCGCGCTCGAAGGCCGGTCCCCAGCCGCCGCCGCCCGACGCCGTCACCAGGATGACGTCGCCGGGATCGAGCGGCACCACGTCGGTGTTGCCGAGATCGACGGCGGCGTTGCTCTCGCGGTTGCGCCAGAAGCAGGAGGTGGCGCCCGGGCGGCCGCCGTTGCTGCCCCACGACGAAAAGCGCGTGCGGTCGCGGTTGCGCGCCGTCACCACGGTGTTGGGCGCGAAGACCTTGAACTCGAGCTGCGTCGCCAGCCCGCCGCGATGCCGGCCGGGGCCGCCCGAATCGGGCACCAGGCCGTAGCGCAGCACCTTGATCGGCACCTCGGTCTCGTTGATCTCGACCGGCGTGTTCTTGAGGAAGCTCGAATTGGCGCCCGAGCCGTCGGCGCCGTCGCCGCCCGACCAGCCGCCGGCGCCGCCGGTGATGGGGTCGATCGAGGCCATGATGGTGCGGCCGGTCCGGTTGTCGGTCGTCTTGACGTTCATGATGGCGCCGCCGCCGGCCGGGCCGGCGGGCAGCAGCTCGGGCACCGCCGCCGAGAAGGCGCCGATGGTGACGCCCTGCAGGCGGCTGCAGGTCATGCTGCGCATGCCGACGGCGGCGGGAAATTTCGGGTTGAGGATGGTGCCTTCGGGAACGACGCAGCGCGCCGGCCGCGTGATGCCGCCGTTCAGGAGAATCGTCGGATCGATGCTGTAGAGACAGTAGGTGTAGCCCACCATCAGCAGGATGTGGCGTTCGGCGCCGCCGGTGGGCACGTTGAGCGACGATTGGAGCTGGGCGTCGGAGCCGGAAAAGTCGAGGACCGCCTCGTCGCCGCGGATCGTCAGGGTGAGCGCCAGGCGCACCGGCACGCCGCCCGGCGCGTCCTCGTCGAGGTAGTCGGCGAAGAAATAGTCGCCGTCGGGAATGCGGGCGAGCACGGCGCGGGCCTGCCGTTCGCCCAGGTCGAGCAGGTCCTTGACGCCCTGGCGGAAAACTTCGACGCCGAACTTGCGCACCATGTCGTGCACCTTGCGCTCGCCGGTGTTCATGGCGGCGATCTGCGCCTGCAGGTCGCCGTAATTCTGCTCGGGCATGCGCACATTGGTCAGCATCACGTCGAGCAGCGCCTGGTTGAGCTTGCCCTGGTCGTAGAGCTTGTGCGGCGGGATGCGGATGCCTTCCTGGTGGACCTCGGTCAGCTGGCGCGACAGCGAGGCCGGCACCGCGCCACCCACGTCGGTGTTGTGGATGTGGCTGACGGCGAAGGCGACCAGCTCGTCCTGCCAGAAGATGGGCTTCCACATATGCAGGTCGGGCGTGTGGGTGCAGACGAATCCGCTGTAGGGATCGTTGGTGATGCAGATGTCGCCCGGTCGGTAGTCGCCCACCATGCGCACGGCATTGGCGTAGTCGAGGCCGATGAACCAGGTGGCGCCGAGGTCGCGCGGGCTCGCGAAGGTCATGCCGTCGGGCGTGGCGAGGCCGGTGGTGAAATCCTCGGTCTCCTTCACGAAGGTCGAATGCGCCGTGCGGAACAGCGTGAACGCCATGCTGTCGGCCGCCGCCTGGGCGTGATTGGCGAAGATCTGCAGGGTGACCGGGTCGGTACGCATGGTGTGTCCCTTCATTGCCCGATCTGGGCTTGATCCAGCGACAGGAGAATATTGCCGTACGCGTCGACCGCGCCGGAGAAGCCTTGCGGCACGCAGATCGTCGTATC
This sequence comes from Reyranella sp., assembly GCA_035485695.1. Lineage (GTDB taxonomy): Bacteria > Pseudomonadota > Alphaproteobacteria > Reyranellales > Reyranellaceae > Reyranella. Next base: position 1,899 of record DATHNU010000799.1, read on the forward strand.
CTCCTGCGCCACGACGCAGGGGCTGGCGAGACGGTGGCCGTGCCCGAGGTCGGCGCGCCGGTAGAGCGGCACGCTGCGCCACGCGCCGTCCAGGTAGACCTCGATCTGCTTGATCGGCGTCGGCGCATCGCTGCGCAGCGGCGCGGCGGGGAACTGCGGCTGCGGCGAGGCGCCGACCACGACCATGCGCAGGCTGACCATGTGCACCGGCGTCGCGGCGGCGCTGTGCCCATAGAGCCGGTCGTGCTGGGCATGAAAGGCTGCCGCGATGCGCTCGAGGTCACCGTTCGCGATCCAGTCGAGCTGCAGCGGCACGTCGATCTCGAACGACTGGCCCTGGTAGCGCATGTCGGCGGCGGGCTGCAGCACGTAGGGGCCGGCGAACTTCTGCTCCTCGGTGATCCAGTTGGCGGCGCGCCGCGCGAGCTCGTCGAAATCCGCCTTGAGGCGCGGCAGCTCGGCGGCCGACAGCGGGTAGTAGGCCGTGCTGATGAAGTCGTTCTTGACGTCGGCGACCAGCCCGCCCAGCGCCGACAGCACGCCCGGCGCCGTGGGGATCAGCACCTGGCGCATGCCGAGTTCGCGCGCCAGGAAGCATCCCATCATCGGTCCGGCGCCGCCGAACGCCAGCAAGGTGAAGTCGCGCGGGTCGATGCCCTGGCGGGAGGCGAGCTTGCCGACCTCGCGATACATGCCGGAGACCGCGACCTGGATGATGGCTTCGGCGGCCTGCTCGAGCCCGCGTCCCAGGCGAGCGGCGATCGTGCCGACAGCGGCGCGCGCCTTGTCGACATCGACGGCGACCGCGTCATAACCGATGTTGCCGTGGCCGATGACGCCGCAGGCCGCGAAGGCGTCGGTCATGGTGGCGCGCTTGCCGCCGCGACCGTAGCAGGCCGGACCGGGGGTCGAGCCGGCGCTTTCGGGCCCGACCGCGAGGATGCCGAACTCGCTCACCGCGGCGATCGAGCCGCCGCCGTCGCCGATCGAGGTGACCGAGACGGTCGGGATATAGATCGGGAAGTCGCCCACCATCTCGCCGGTGCCGTAGGTCGGCGTGCCGTCGACGATGATGGCGACGTCGGCCGAGGTGCCGCCGATGTCGAGGCTCAGG
>DATHNU010000800.1:0-2462 GCA_035485695.1 Reyranella sp.
GGATCGAACGCCGTCGCCGGTTCCTGGAAGATCATGGCGACCCGCTGGCCGCGCAGGTCGCCCAGGGCGCGCGAGCCCATGTCCAGCACCTCATCGCCCTCGACCTTGATGCTGCCGGACCAGCGCGTGCGATGCTCGGGATGGAGCCGCAGGATCGAGCGCAGGGTGACGCTCTTGCCCGAGCCCGATTCGCCCAGGATGCCCAGCGTCTCGCCGCGCTTCAGGTCAAAGCTGACACCGTTCACCGCATGCACGGTGCGGTCGGGCGTGACGAAGGTAACGTGAAGGTCGCGGACTTCCAGAAGATTGCTCATGTCAGGCCGCGGCTTTCGAATGACCGGAGCCCGCCACGCGCATGTGGCAGGCGACCGCCTGCCGGCCGGTCTCGGCAAGCGGCGGCTCGACCCGCGCGCAGACGTCCTCGGCGAAGGGGCAGCGCGTGCGGAAGCGGCAGCCCGACGGCGGATCGATCGGATTTGGCGGATCGCCCTGGATCGGCGCCTCCTTCGTGCGCTTGCGCGGATCCATCGACGGCCGCGCCGAGAGCAGCGCCTGCGTGTAGGGATGCTGCGGCTGGCCGTAGATCGCCTCGACGGGGCCCAGCTCGACGATCTTGCCGAGATACATCACCAGCACGCGGTCGCTGAGATACTGCACGACATTGAGGTCGTGGCTGATGAAGAGGTAGGTGAGGCTGAGCTCGGTCTTGAGATCGACCAGCATGTTCAGCACCTGCGCCTCGACCGACTTGTCGAGCGCCGACACCGCCTCGTCGAGGATGACCAGACGCGGCCTGAGCGCCAGGGCGCGCGCGATGTTGACCCGCTGGCGCTGGCCGCCCGACAGCTCGTGCGGATAGCGCTCGGCGTAGGTGTCGGGCTCGAGCCCGACCTTGGCCAAAAGGTCGCGCACCCGTGCGCGCGCCTCGGCGGCCGGCAGGCCGTGCGCCTTGGGCGCGAAAGCCAGCGTCTCGGCGATCGTCAGGCGGGGATTGAGCGAGGCGTAGGAGTCCTGGAAGACCATCTGCACCTGACGGCGCAGCTCGTTCACCGTGATGCCATGCGGCTCGTCGACTGGATCGCCGTCCAGCACCATGGTGCCGCGGTCCGGCTTGAGCAGGCGGATCAGCAGGCGCGCCACCGTCGACTTGCCGCAGCCCGATTCGCCCACCACGCCCAGGGTCTCGCCCTTGGCGACGGAGAGGGTGAGATCGTCGACGGCGCGCACCACCTTGCGGCCGCGCCCCAGCAATCCGCCGCCGACCGGGAAATGCTTGCGCAAGCCACTCGCCAGCAACAGCGGCTGGGCGGGTCCGCCACGATCCTCGATGGCAACCAGCGAGTCCATGTCAGGCCTTCACGTCCATGGCGGCGCGCAGTCCGTCGCTCATCAGGTTGAAGCAGATCGAGGTGATGAAGATCATCACGCCCGGCAGCGCGGCCAGCACAGGATTCACATAGATGGCCTGGCGCAACGTGTTCAGCATCAGGCCCCACTCCGGCTCCGGCGGTTTGACGCCCAGGCCGAGGAAGCTGAGGCCGGCGGCCAGGATGATCGCCACGCTGATCAGCGACGTCGCATAGACCAGGATCGGCCCCAGCACGTTGCCCAGCACATGCACGCGCACGATGGAGAGCATGCTGGCCCCGCTTGCCCGGGCGGCGTCGACGAAATCGAAGCCGCGCACCTGGGTGGTGACGCTTTCCGAGACGCGGCAGACCGGCGGGATGAAGACCAGGGTGAGCGACAGCAGCGTGTTCTCGGCGCCGGCGCCCATGGCGCCCGACAGCGAAATGGCCAGCAGAACGGAGGGGAAGGCGTAGAACACGTCCATCACGCGCATGATCAGCATGTTGACCCGACCGCCCAAAAAGCCTGCCGTGATGCCCAGCAGGCCGCCGATCAACAGCGCGCAAACGACCGGCGTCACGCCCATGAAGAGCGACAGGCGGCCGCCATAGATCAAGCGGGAGAACATGTCGCGGCCAAGCTCGTCGGTGCCCAGCAGATGGCCGGGCGAACCCAGCGGATAGAGCCGTCGGATCATCGAGGTCTTGTAGGGATCGTCGAGCCCGAGCCACGGCGCAAACAGCGCGGAGGCGACGAGCAGGACGAGGATGCCGGCGCAGATCAGGGTCACCGGATCGCGCCGCAGCCGGCGGCGCACCGACTGCCAGTAGCTGCGGCCTCCCGCGGTCGCGATCGGTTGGACGAGCGGGGCCCCGAGCTCCAGCGACGGGCTTTGGAGGGTCATGGCGTCAGTTCCGCTTGATGCGCGGGTCAACCATGGTCTGGATGATGTCCACGGTAAGGTTGAGCAGCATGAAGAAGAAGGCCAGCACCAGGGTCGTGCCCTGCAGGATCGGCAGGTCGCGGCGGAAGATGGCGCTGTTCAGCAGGAAGCCCGTGCCCGGCCAGGCGAACACCGTCTCGATCAGGATCGAGCCGCCGATCAGGTTGCC
>DATHNU010000801.1:0-2476 GCA_035485695.1 Reyranella sp.
TTGCCGCAGGCCACCGCCATGGCGCCCATCCAGCACGGGATCATGATCGGGAAATTGAACGGCGTGATGCCCGCCACCACGCCGACCGGCTGGCGGATCGACCACGAATCCATGTCCGTCGCCACCTGCTCGGTGAAGTCGCCGCGCATGTGATGGGCGATGGCGCAGGAGAATTCCACGACCTCGAGCCCGCGCCCGACCTCGCCCTTGGCGTCGTCGAAGGTCTTGCCGTGCTCGAGCGACATGTGCCGGGCGAGATCGTCGGTGCGCTTCTCGATCAGGCCCTTGAGGTTGAACATCACGCGCTGGCGGCGGAGCGGCGGCGTCGCCGCCCAGGCGAGCTGCGCCTTCCTGGCCGTCTGCACCGCGGCGTCGATCTCGGCCTCCGAGGCGAAGGCCACCTTGGCCGTGACCTCGCCGGTCGCCGGATTGGTGACGTCGCCCGAGCGCCCGCTCTGGCCCGCGACCAGCTTGTTGCCGACGAAATGCCCGATAGTGGCGACCATGCTTCTTCCCTTCGACTCACGTGTTTTTTGGATTGCGGTGGTTTTAACATTCATCGCCGGGGGCGCGCCACTCCAGTGGCGCGATCATGCGGAGCGCGGGCGCCTGTCCTGAGCGAAGCCGAAGGATCTTGCCCGCTCATGAATCTGAGCGGGCGGGACGCCCGCGCTCCGGAAGAGTCAGGCGAGGTTGGTCAAAGCCTTGCGGTAGCGCTGGCTGAGCGGCTCGCGGGCGAGGTGGCGGCCGTTCTGCACCACCGGCACGCCGCCGCAATAGACCGTCTTGATCGCCGCATTGTCGGCCGCGAACAGCCAGGCATCGAGCAGGCTGTCTCCCTGCGCGGCCGCCAGCGCGGGATGATGATGGTCCAGCACGACGAAATCCGCGCGCTCGCCGGCGCCGATCCGACCAGCCGGCCATCCGGCCATCGCCTGCGCCCCGCCGGCCACGGCGGCGTCGAACAGTCGCCGTCCGGTGGAGCGCGTCGCCTCGCCCAGCACGTTGCGCCGCCGGTGCATCAGCCGCTGGCCATATTCCAGCGTGCGCAGCTCGTCGGCGGCGGAAATGCGGACCAGCGAGTCCGAGCCGATGCCGAACTGGCCACCCTGGGCCAGGAACGCCTGCGCATCGAACAGGCCGTCGCCGAGATTGGCTTCGGTGATCGGACAGAGTCCCACCACCGCATTGGCCTTGACGATGCGCGCCAGCTCGCCGGCGTCGGCGTGGGTCGCGTGGACGAGGCACCAGCGACTTGCATCGATTTCGCCGACCTCGCTCTCAATCGTGTCGAGCAGCAGGTCGATCGGCCGCCGGCGATGGGCGGCCAGGCACTCCTCGACCTCGCGCGTCTGTTCGGCGACGTGGATATGCGCCGGCAGGCCGCGCCAGGTGAGAGCGGCCCACTGCAGATCGTCCAGGGTGACGGCGCGCAGCGAATGGGGCGCGATGCCGATCGTGCCGTTGGGCACGCGGGTTTCCATCAGCCTTGCATAGACGTCGCGATCGCTGACGAAGCGGCGCTGCGCCGGCGTCGGCGGCTTGCCCAGAAATCCGCTCTGGCGATAGAGCACCGGCAGCAAGGTGAGGCCGATGCCTGCCGTTTCGGCGGCCGCCACGATGCGCTCCGACATCTCGGCCACATTGTCGTAGGGCGTGCCGTCGGGCTGGTGATGGAGATAGTGGAACTCCGCCACCGAGGTAAAACCCGCCTCGAGCATTTCCATGTAGGCGAAGGCTGCGATCGCCTCGAGATCGTCGGGCGACAGGCGCTCGACGAAGCGGTACATCGCTTCGCGCCAGGTCCAGAAGGAATCGGCGTCGCTGCCGCGCCGCTCGGTGAGGCCCGCCAGGGCGCGCTGGAAGGCATGGCTGTGCAGGTTCGGCAGGCCGGGCACGACGACGCCGGAGATGCGCTCGGCCGGGCGGTCGTCGGGTTCCTCGACGCTGTCGATGACGCCATGGTCTATCCGGATCACGACATCGCGCCGCCATCCTTCGGGCAGGAGCGCCCGTTCGAGATGAAATCTGCTCGCCATGACCCGGTTGTTACGCTATCGCACAGGCAGACGCATTGCTCGTTTTCGAGGGGGATTTTGGGATGAAGACCGTCTGCCGCATCGCCGCTTTGGCGGCCTTTTTCGCGGCTTCCGCCGCTTCGGCGCAGCAGCTCGCGCCCAGCCCCACGCTCGACGCGGTGAAGGCGCGCGGCAATCTCGAATGCGGCGTGCATCTCGGCCTGCCGGGCTTCTCCTACGCCAACGACAAGGGGGAATGGAGCGGCCTCGACGTCGACTATTGCCGCTCGCTGGCCGCCGCCGTGCTGGGCGACTCGACCAAGGTGAAGTTCACCCCGACCTCGGTGCAGCAGCGCTGGCCGGTGCTGCAGTCGGGCCAGGTCGACGTGCTGTCGCGCAACACCACCATCACCTTCTCGCGCAACGCCACCCTGGGCGTCGATTTCCAGGGCATCAAT
>DATHNU010000802.1:0-3126 GCA_035485695.1 Reyranella sp.
CTTGGTCTGGAGCCTGTCGCACAACAACTGGTCGAACTACCGCCTGCTGCTGGGCGGCAGCTACGCCCTCGATGAGAACTCGTCGATCGCCTTCAACGCCTGGGGTGCCGGTGGAACCTTCGGCACGATAAACACGGCCAGCGGCAGCTACACGCTCAACACTCCTGGCTTCACCAACCAGTTCGTCAGCCAGATCGAGTCCGCGCCCTACTCCGACATCGGCGGATCGGCCTTCTACCAGCTCGAAGCCGGGCCACTGCGGGACGTCAAGATCGGCGTCGACGCCCGCCGCACCACGATCAGCGACTACAACAACCTCTTCGCCAGCGTAACGGCAGCCCCGTCGACTTTCATCGCCAACGGCGAGCACCGGTTTCAGGGCCTGTTCGCCCAAGGCACGTACCGCTTCACCATCGTGCCGGTCGACGTCACGAGCGGCGTGCGCGGCGACTTCTGGCAGGCGCTCAACGCCAACGTCCTCACCGTCAACTCGGCCACGAACAACGTGGTCCCCAACACCAGCGCCTCGAGCTTCGATCCGCGCATTGGTCTGAAGTTCTACGCCAGCGACGAGGTGACGGTGCGCGCCGCGATCTACCGCAACTTCTCCGCGCCCGGCATGAACCAGATGTACCGCAGCTTCGCCAGCGGCACGTCCTTCACGGCGATCAACCCCAGCTTGCAGCCGATGACCAACTTTGGCCAGGAAGTCGGCATGGACTTCAACTGGAAGGGCTTCTCGCTGTCGGGCACCTACTTCAATAACAACCTCGACAACTTCATCGACTTCGTCACGATCTGCAACACCAACGCCGCCTGTGCCGCGCCGTTCATCACCGCCGCGGGCCTCAGCCCGTCCTTCACGACGGTCAACCAGTATAACAATGTCGGCAACGCCACCTTCCAGGGCTTCGAGCTGATCGGGACCTGGCAGGCGCTGGACCAGCTCAAGTTGACGGCGGGCTACGTCAACACCGTTGCCTATCTTACGAGCTCGTCCTTTCCGACGCTGGAACGGACTGGTGTTCAGCTTGGCCAGGTGCCCAACTGGACGATCACCGCCGGTGCCGAATGGCGGCCACTCCCGGAGCTGGCCCTCACCGCGACCTTGCGGTCGTTCCCGGCCTACTGGAACAACACGGGCCATACCCAGCTGAACGACGGTGCCACGATCGTCGACATCGGTGCGTCCTATTCGCCGGCGAAGGCGGTGGACATCTATGCCAGCGTGCAGAACCTTACGAACTTCCAGTACCTGGCCATGGGCTACTCCACGACGTCGTTCGAGGGCACTACCGTCAGCACCACCTCCATCCCGGCCCTGGGAATGCCTCTCACAGTCATCGTCGGCCTCCGGGCGAGGTTCTGAAAGGAAGGACAAGATGCGTAAACTGCTGATCTGTCTTGCAGCACTGCTGGCGGGCGGCACAGCCGCCGCCCAGCATCAGCACGGCAAGCCCGGCGCCGGCGCGCCGGAGGCCTTCACTGCCGCACCGGCCTTCGGCCCGGACGGCACGCTGTGGCTGGTGCGACCGATGGTCGACCGCATCGTCGTGACGCATTCCCGCGACCTCGGGAAGACCTTCTCCCAGCCGGTCATGGTGACGCCCGAGCCCATGAATCTCGACTGGGGCCCCGATGCCCGGGCGCGGATCGTGGTCGACGACAAGGGCGGCCAGGTCGTCACCTTCGGGACCTTCCAGGACAAGAACTTCAACGGCCGCGCCTACTTCGCCCGGTCGACCGACAACGGCGCGAGCTTCACCAGGCCGCGCCCCATCACGGCCGATACGACCAGCCAGCGTTTCGAGGTCGCCGGGGTGGATCCGTCGGGCCAGGTCTTCGCCGCCTGGCTCGACAAGCGCAATGTCGCCAGCGCTGGTGCCGCAGGACGGGCCTATCCGGGCGCAGCGCTCGCCTATGCCTGGGAGGACGGCCTGGCCGACTTCGGCGATACGGCCGTCGCCCTCGACAATACCTGCGAGTGCTGCCGCATCGGTCTCGCCTTCGCCGGCGCCGGCCGTCCGGCCGTGGCGTTCCGCAACATCTTCCCGGGCTCGGTTCGCGATCATGCGGTCATTACGTTCCAAGACGGGAAAACACCGGGACCGGTTCGTCGTGTGAGCGTCGACGACTGGAAGATCGAGGCCTGCCCACATCAGGGGCCCAGCCTCGCCATCGCGCCCGACGGCTCCTATCACGTCGCCTGGTTCACCGATGGCGCCGCCCGCAAGGGCCTCTTCTATGCTCGCGCCGATTCCGCCGACGCTCCCTTTTCCGCGCCGCGGGCCCTGTCGAAGCCGGATCGCCAGCCGGCGCGGCCGTATCTGCTCGCGAGCGGCGCCGCGCTGCATCTGGTGTGGAAGGAATTCGACGGCACGAAAGCCGTCGTGCGCTGGCAGGTTTCCCACGACAGCGGCCGGCAGTGGACCGAGGCCCGCACCGTCGCCGACACCGAGGATGCCTCCGATCATCCGATGCTCGTCGCCGACCATCAGCGCGTCTACCTGTCGTGGCTCACCAAGATCGAGGGCTACCGCCTGATCGCGCTGGAGGACCAACCGTGAGACTCGCCATCCTTCTTGCCCTGCTGCTGGGCCTTTCGTCCCTTTACGGCGCGCAGGCCGCCGGGCCGCTGTCCTTCGAGCGCGGCAGCTGGGCGAAGCTGCGTGCCGCCCATGCCGGCCAGCCGACCGTCGTGCATTTCTGGGGACTCACGTGTGGTCCTTGCCTCGTCGAGCTGCCGCAATGGGGCAAGCTGCAGGCCGAGCGTTCCGATCTCCACCTGGTGCTGATCGCCGCCGACCCTTTGCCGCAGGAGCCGGAGCGCGTGGCGGCGACGCTGGACCAAGCCGGCCTCGGCGGCAGCGAGAGTTTTAGCTTCACCGACCGCTTCTACGAACGCCTGCGTTACGAGATCGACCCGGCCTGGGCCGGCGAACTGCCGCGCACGGTGATGATCGACGCCGACGGCAAGTCCACCGTCCTCCCGGGCGTCGCCGACCTCGCCCAGGTGCGCGCCTGGCTCGACGTCCGGCTCAAACCCCGTCTCTGAGGAGTTGCTTAAATGGTCCTCCACCGCGTCACCCTCGCCGCCTTGGTCGCCGTTCTTGCCCTTCCCGCCTC
>DATHNU010000803.1:0-5361 GCA_035485695.1 Reyranella sp.
CCGGGCGACGGTCGACAGCCCCGCGCTCGCGGGCGGCGCTGCCCGCGGATCGCGCAGCTGCAGGATGGGGGATTTATCGGCGGCTCCAAGGCTCGAAAAGCGACGCACGAGATCGTCGGCCTTGGCATCGGCGTCGGCCGGAATGTCGCCGGTGATCTGCATCTGGTCGATCCAGGCACTGACCTGGTCCAGGCACGCCAGGCAGAGATCGATCAGGAGCGGCGTCACCGCAGCACCGCTCGACCGCACCGCCGCAAGACCGTCTTCCGCGGCGTGCACGGCGCGCGCCATGGCGACGAAATCGACGATGCCGGCGGCGCCCTTCAGCGTGTGCAAGGCGCGGAACGCGCCGTCGAGGCGCTCCTTGTCGTCCGGACGTTCCTCGAGGGCTAGCAGGTCGTCGTTGCCCTGGGTGACGAGCTCGCGACCCTCGATCAGGAACTGTTCGACGAATTCGTTCATGCGGGCAGCCCACACATGATGGTCACATGCTCGACGAGCGTATCCTGGCGGACCGGCTTGACGAGGTAGAAGTTGGCGCCGGCCGCGCGTGCCGCGGCCATGTCCTGCGGGCCCGCCTCGGTGCTGATGACCAGGGTCGGAACCGACGATAGCGGCGCCGCCTGCCGGCGCAGTGTCTTGAGAAAGGTGAAGCCGTCCATCTGCGGCATGTTGATGTCGACGATCACAAGGTCGAACGATTCGCCCAAAACCTTCTCCAGCGCCTCGACGCCGTTCAGGGCTTCGTCGACCTCGAAGCCGGCGCGTTCCAGCGCATCGCGATAGAACCGGCGCACCAGATTGGCATCGTCGACGACGAGGATGCGCCTGCTTGCCGTCTCAGCCACGCGCGCCTCCCCCTGGCCGCTGATAGACGATTGCATCCGCGAAGCGGCGGACCTCGAAAAGCGACGAGACACGGCTCATGGATTCGGTGTGCCCCAGGCATATGAAGCCGCCCGGCGCCAGGTTGTCGAAGAGATTCTCCGCCGCCAGGCGCCGGGAAGCATCGTCGAAGTAGATCAGCACGTTCCGGCAGAAGATGACATCGAATGTGCCGTGCCGGCGGGTTTCGGCCGGATCGACGAGGTTCACCGTGGTGAATTGGACCGACTGGCGCAGGTCAGCAACGATGCGCCAGCGGTCCTGTCCCGTGGCGACGAAGTATTTCTCGACGAGGCCGGGCGCCAACCGCATCAAGGCGCGCGGCCCGAATTCACCATGGCGGGCGGCCGTCACACACTTTGTGTCGATATCGGAGCCGACGATCTCGATATCCTGGACGTCGACCTCGGGCCAGTTCTCGAGCAGCCAGATGGCGATCGAATAGGGCTCTTCTCCGGTGGCGCAGGGAACCGACCATATCCTGAGCGTCTCGCCCGGCCGCTTGGCCAGGACACGCTCGGCCAGGAGGTCGGAGGACAGGCAGCGCAGCTGGTGTTCCTCGCGATAGAAATAGGTCTCGTTGACCGTGAAGGCGTTGATGAACTTCTCGATCTCGCCCTCCACGTCGCTGCGCAGATAGGCGAAGTAGGTCCTGAAGGACGCTATGTTCAGGAAGGTCATGCGATCGGAGATCCGTCGCTGGACATAGTAGCGCTTGGCCTCGGTGAAGAGCATGCCGGTGCGCCGGTAGAGAAATTCGCAGACCTTGCGGAATTCCTCCTCCAGGACCGGCGGGATCTCACTCACGTCGCGTGCTGGGCGGCGCCACGATGCGCTCGATGGCGACCTTAATGCTGAAGGCGATGAAGGGGTCGCCGTCGAAGCGCGTCGCGCAGCGCGTCAGGGACGGCAAGGCTTCCGGCCGACCGATTTCAGCCAGCACTTCGACCGCCGCCGCGCAGACGTTCTTTTCGGTTTCCTCCTCAAGGAGTTCGCACAGCAGGCGGTTGGCGTCCTCGTCCGGCAGGCCGCGTGCAAGCTCGCAGCTCAACAGACGCACGTCGGCGTCCGTATCGGCGAGGAGGGTGGGTAGATGAAGGCTCGAAGCCTTGGGCATCGCGCGCAGGGCGTCGATGGCACCCGTGCGCAGGCTCGCGTCGTCCGATCGCAGATAAGGCACGACGGCCGCGGCGCTTTCCGCCGTCGCGATGCGCGCCAACCCGGTGAAGATCGCCTCGCGCACGCGCGGGTCGTTCTCCCTGGAAAGGGCGCTTGAGAGCACCGTTACGCCACCGGGCCTTTCTGCCGCCGCCCGTGCCGCAGCCCAGCGCTCGTCGCTCGTGCCTTCGGTGAGGGAGGCGGGGGGTGTCGGCGGGGCCGGAGAGGAAGGCTTGCGGACGAGCGGCATGTCAGGGCGCCAGTTTGCGCAGCCAGCCGGCGATTTCCGGCAGGGGCAACACCCAGTCCGCGCCGTTTGCCGCCACGAGCTCGCCGGGCATGCCCCAGACGACGGCGGTCTCTTCGGCTTCGGCGATCGTCCGCCCGCCCTCGGCATGGAGGCGCGCCATCGCATGGGCGCCGTCGTTGCCCATTCCCGTCATGAGAACCCCGACGATCTGGGAGGGTGAGACATGATCCATGGCAGACTTAACGAGCCGGTCGGTACTTGGATGCCACGGATAATCGGCGTCAGCCCGCAGCGGCAGCACGGCAAGGCCGGACGGCCGGCGGGTGACCACGATATCGGCATCGCCCTTGGCGATATAGACGCAGCCGGGCTGGAGCTGGACCGTGCGCAGGACCTCGACCACGGAAAGGGCACAGAGGCCGTCCAACCGCCGGGCAAGCGCGCCCGTGAAGGTCGCCGGCATGTGCTGGGCGATCACGATGGGCCAGGGAAAGTCGGCCGGCAGCGGCGTCAGCAGGGCTTCCAGCGCCGGCGGCCCGCCGGTCGACGTTCCCACCAGCACCAGGCCTTCGCCGGTGGCACGGGCCGGCGCATCCTGCGCGGACCGCGCGCGGCGAGCCCGTGCTACCGCCACGGCGTCCGCCCCTATCCGGTACCGCACGCGATCTTTCAGCCGGGCGCTCGATTTGATGCGGGCGCCGGCCGCGGCGCGCACCTTGGCGACCAGCTCGGCCCGCAGCTCGTCGATGTGAAGCGAGATGGCGCCCTCGGGCTTGGCAACGAAGTCGACCGCGCCCAGTCGCAGGGCCTCGAAGGTGGCATCGGCGCCTTCCGCCGTGAGCGATGACACCATGACCACGGGGCAGGGATGCTCGACCATGATGCGGTCGAGGCAGGCCAGCCCGTCCATCTGCGGCATGTGGATATCGAGGGTGACGACGTCGGGCGAGAAGGCTTCGACGAGGTCGAGCGCTTCCAGTCCGTTGCGCGCAAACTGGACCTCGAAGTCGGCCTCGCCCGCGAAGATCTGCCCCAGGAGCTTTCGCATGAGGGCAGAGTCGTCGACCACCAGTACCTTGGTCACAAACGCGCCCGCTCCGTCCTGGCTTCGAACGCATCGAGCAGGCCGCGCTCGGCGCGCGTCAGCAATTCGGCGGGATCGAGAAGCAGCACCATGCGGCCGGCCTTCTCGAGATTGATCACGCCCTGGACGAGGCGCACGGCTTCGTTGGTCAGATTTGGCGCCGGCTCGATGTCGTCGGCGGAACAGCGCAGGACCTCGAGCACCGCATCGACGATCAGGCCGGCGCGGTGGCGCTCGGTCCTGACGACGATCAGGCGGCGCGCGCCTTTTTCCTCGAGCGCCGGCATGTCGAAGCGTCGCCGCTGATCGACGACCGGCAGCACCTCGCCGCGCAGATTGACCACGCCCTCGAGGAACTTCGGTGTCCTGGGCAGCCGCGAGATCTGCTCGGGCACACGGGCGACCTCGTTGACCGCTTCGATCGGCAGGCCGAATTCGTCCTCGCCCAGCCGGAACACCACGAACTGCCGTTCCTCGCCGCTCGATTCGCCGCTTTCTTTTTCCGTCTCCGGCGTGGCGCTGCCGGCCGCATTCAACCGCTGCATGACGTCCTCCCGGAACAGTTGCTCCGGCGACAGGAGCGAAACCAGCCGGCGCCCGCTCTCGCCGCGACAGATCGCCGAAATCAGGGCTTCTCCCCCTGTGCGGGCGGAAAGCACCGACGGGATCTTCTCGATCAGCTCGGGGTCGGCGGCGAAGATGGTGCGCATGCGGTCGGCCAGCAGCCCGACGAGGGCGCCGCCCACCCGGGTGACGACGACTTTCTCCCGGCCATCATGCTCGTCCCGCGCCGCGAAGCCCAGCAGGCCGCGCAGCGACAGCAACGGCAGCAAAGTGTCGCGAAACGGCGCCACGCCCAGCACGAGATCCTCGCTGGCCGGCAGGGCCGCCAGGCTTTCGGGCGCATTGAGGACTTCCAGGACGACGTCGAGGGCGAAGGCATATTCCTGGCCGGCGACGTCGAACGAAACCAGCATCTGTCGATCGTCCGAGCCGTCTGTCGTCGTCGCCGCGCGCACATCGAGATCGCTCCGCGTGCGGCGCGGCCGGGCGCGATCGTCCTGGACGAAAGCGGCGCTGATCAGCGCGGCGATATCGAGAATCTTGACGACGGATTTCTTGCCGTCCGTGGCGAAGGCGCCCTTGAGGATCTCGCCTGGCCTGGCCGCCAACTCGGCCTGGCGCGTCTCGATCTGCTCGGCGTCGACGATCACCAGCGCTTCGACGACGTCGACGGCCAGCGCGACCGGCGCCGCGCCGTCGAGCACGATCGCGCGCGTCGCGGTTTCGGTCGTGGCCGCGCCGCCCAGCAGGCCCTGAAGGCTGGCGACGGGCAGCACGTTGCCGCGCAGATTCGCCAGTCCCAGCAGCCCGCGGGGCGCCTGTGGCACATGCGCGACGGCGGGCAGGCGGATGATTTCGGCGACCTGCTGCGCCGGCAGCGCGTAGAGTTCGCTACCGACCCGGAACGTCAGGAAACGCTCAGCCATTCTGCTGCTTGAGCGCGTCGGCAAGCGAGGCGATTTCCTCGATGGCCGCCGCAAGATCCTCGGCGCCGCGCGCCTGCTCGGTCGAGGCCGTCGAGGCCTGGCGGGAGGCGGCACTGGCCTCCTCGGCGGCCGTGGCGATCTGGCGCGCGCCCGCCGCCGATTCGACGGCGGCCGACAGGATCGACTCGGCGCCCTGCAGGATGGCGTCATTGGCGCCGCCCAGCGCCGCGACCTCGCGATTCACCTTGTCGAAGGTGGCCAGCACCGTCTGGTTGTTCTGAACCTCGATCTCGACGGAATCGACGATCTGCTCGAGGTCGCGGCGCAGCGAAGCGATCTGCTCGAGGATGCCGCCGACCGTCTCCTTGATCTTGTCTGCGCTGTCGGAAGCCTCGCGCGCCAGGCTGCGGATGTCGTTCGATACCACGGCGAAGCCGCGGCCCGACTCGCCCGCCCGGGCGGCTTCCACCGAGCCGCTGACGGCCAGCATGGTG
>DATHNU010000804.1:0-2010 GCA_035485695.1 Reyranella sp.
GATGAGCAGTTGTGGCATACGCAGGTGCCAGTCTCGGCGAGCCGCTCGATGTCCTTCTCGTTCAGCCACACGCCATGGCCGAGGGTCATCCGAGGCCCAAGCAGGCCGAACCGACCGATGTATTCGACCGCCGTGCAGTCACCGCGGCGACGCGCATATTCCTTTTGATAGGCCGTCTCCAACAGATGCATGTGCAGCGGGACGTCGTATTTGCGTGAGAGATCCGACAGCCGGCCCAGCATGTCGTCCGAGCACCAGTGCAGATTGGCGGGCGCGAGCTGGATCCTCGCCCGCCGGCTCTTCTGGTGCTGGCCGTGGAGGTTCTCGAACAGCAGAGCGTAATCCTCGTCGGACATGCTGATGCGGCCGTACCAGCGGCGCATCGGCGCCTGCAGCTCGGACGGCAGGCTCGCGGTGAAATCCTCGTCGCGCTGATACACTAGGCGATTCTGGTTTCGTACGGCATGCGAGTAGGATACGCGCATGCCGATGTCGCGATAGGCCCGTATTACCTCGTTGGCCCCAGCCTCGACCTGCTTCAGCCCACCGGGGACCCAGCCGTGGATGTGCTGCACGGTGGTCACGCCCGAGGCGATCATTTCAAAGGCGGAATACAGCGTGTCGAGGTACAGGTTGAGGTTACGCGACACCATGCGCGTGACGAACCACAGCTCAAGCGGCATGTCGGGCGAGCCGAGTTGAACCGGCGTCAGACCGACGTGATGATGGCCGTTGATGAAGCCCGGCAGCAGGATGTCGTTCTCGCCGCCGATCACCTGCGCGTCGGGATATTGCCTCGCGAGTTCATCGAAACGGCCGACCGCCTTGATCACGCCATCCTCTTGCAGCACGGAGCCGCCTTCGATCTCGTTCCAGGAATGCCGATCGATGACATGGGTGATCAGCGACCGGCTTCGTATCAGGGTTACGGACATGGCTTACGCTCTCAAAGCTTCCTGCTCGGCAAACGCCCGATCGACCTCATCCTCCAGCAACGCCGTCAAATGACGCCGCAGCGTCTCGGCCGCCGGCGAGAACGGATCGCGCGGCCGGGGCAATTCGACCGGCACGATCGTCTTGATCCGCCCCGGGCGAGCGGTGAACACGACGATGCGATCCGCCAGCGCCACGGCCTCGTCGATGTGGTGCGTCACGAACAGCACCGAGGCCTTGGAGGCCCGCCACACGTCCAGCAGAAAGCTCTGCATCCGCGCCCTCGTCTGCACATCGAGCGCCGCGAAGGGTTCATCCATCAGCAGCACCTTGGGCTGCATCGCAAGCGCCCGGGCGACGGCGACGCGCTGGCGCATGCCGCCCGAGAGCTCGTGCGGACGTTTGTCGGCGGCTTCCAACAGGCCGACGCGCTGGAGCGCCTGACGGGTCCTGCGCATGCGTTCCTCGGTGGCGAGACCGGCAATGGCGAGGCCGAAGGCGACGTTACCTGCGACCGTCAGCCAGGGAAACAGCGAGGCTTCCTGAAAGATCATGCTGCGCTGTGGCGATGGTTGCTCGACGCGCTCACCGAAGGACCAGAGCTCGCCGGATGTCGTATCCTCCAGTCCCGCGATCAGATACAGCAAGGTCGACTTGCCGCAGCCGGAGGGGCCAAGCAGTACGACAAATTCCTCAGGCGCGACGTCGAGGTCGATGCCGCGCAGCGCCTCGTGCGTGCGGGGTGTGCCGGGCGACCAGGTCTTGCCGACCTTACGGCAAACCACCGCGTCGCGGGATGAAAACGGTGGGATGCGCTCAGAGACCACGCAGAACCTCCGCGCCATGGGGGACCCAGTAAAGCAGCTTGCGCTGCACCTGCCGCATCGCGAAGTCGAAAAAGAAACCGAGGACGCCGATCAGGAAGATGGTGAAGAACACCAGCGACGGGTTGAAGGTATTGCGCGCCAGCATGACCACCTGGCCCAGCCCATAGCCGACGCCGGTCGCTTCCGCCACCAGCACGACCATCCAGGCCGCGAACAGGTTGAAGCGCAACACGACGAACAGCTGCGGCAG
>DATHNU010000805.1:0-3843 GCA_035485695.1 Reyranella sp.
CACCGCTTTTCTCGCCGAGCCGCGCTGGGGCGCCACCTCGCTCTCGGCCGTCGGCGGAGTATGGTCGGTGGCGGTCGCGCTAACGGCAGCGATCGTTGTGCTGTTGCTCCTGATGGGACGGCGCCTGCCCAACCTACGGCAGAGCATGGATGCCGGCGCCAATGCCGCCGTGCTGCCGGCCTTCAGCGTGGCGAGCCTGGTGGGCTTCGGCGCCGTGGTGGCCGCCCTGCCGGCCTTCGCCCTGGTGCGCGGCTGGGTGCTGGGCATCGACGGCGGCCCCCTGGTGTCGCTGGCGGTCGCCACCAACGTCCTCTCGGCGCTAACCGGCTCGGCCTCGGGCGGCCTCACCATCGCGCTCGATGCCTTGGGCCCGACCTACATGCAGCTGGCTGCGCAGCACGGCATCGAGCCCGCGCTGCTGCATCGCGTCGCCGTCATCGGCGCGGGTACGTTGGACAGCCTGCCGCACAACGGCGCCGTGGTGACCCTGCTCGCGGTCTGCGGCTCGACGCATGCCAAGAGTTACTTCGACATCGTCATGGTCGGAATCGTCGGCGCGCTCGTGGCGCTCGTCGCCGTGATCGCGCTCGGCAGCTTGCTCGGCTCGTTCTAGTCTGCCACCTCGCGGATGATCGGGCCGGTCATGCAATGCCACCGCCGCGGCCGCGCTTGGGCCGGGCGGTTCGCGCTCATCCTTTCGGCGTACAGGTAGCAACGATCGCCGGTTGTCTAAAGGCGGAAGCCAAGGCGCGCTCGTCGATTGTCTTCGCCGCTTCGCAGGCCGCAGCGTTATTATATTCCGCGGTCGTAATGGCGACGGACCCGCCGGAAAGCACCATAAGCGTCAAAATGAAAGTCATGTGGACATCTCCCGGGACTAAGATCCCCCCTCAGGGGAAGGCAGCGCTCCTTCGCGCATGGGCAGACCAGGCAGCAGATCGTGGACAATGTAGCTCCGTCACCTTGCAGGTCCTGACCTCAACATTATCGAATAAAGCGACGTGTAACGCATGACGCCGATTATGGACCCCAGACAAGGTGACCTCGAGGACGATGCCTCCAGCACGAAGCACAGGTCCATATTGTCGTTGGCGGGTACGCTGTTGGTGGAAATAAGCCTACCGAGACTCATGATTGCTTGGGTGTTGCTGCTGGTCATACCCGGATTGCTGTTGGGCGCCGCGCCGATTGGCGCATGGATATGGTTTTCCACGGCGCGAGATCAGATCAACGACGTCGCTATGGAATATGGCTCCCTGGTACTCTTTGCGATCGTGATGGGCGTCGGTTGGTACGGATGGCGGCCGTTGTTTCGCGTGGCCGAGCGCGCCTTCTGGTCGCTTAATTCGCTGATCGTCCAGCCGATCTACTCAACCTTCAGAGAAACACTTCGTCACTTGGCCGAGAAGTGGCTGCCGGCAGGAGCGTCTGCGGCCCGCGGCGCCAGGTTGCGGGCGGCCTCCGCCGCCGTCTCCGGCACCATCATCAGTGGCCTCGCTGTCTTGATAATCCTTTGGGTGTGGCCGAACACGTATTTGTTCTATGGCATCCCCAACGTCGGTTCGGTGCAGCATCTTACGATCGTCGTTCTGTCGAACAGCGTGGCACTGATCTCCGCCTACGTTGCCGTAGCCGCCGCCGTCTGGACGATTGCCGACGTAACGATGGCTCAACCGCGCGATCTTCCGACTTTTCACCCGCGCCCGCATCAAGGCCGCACATGGCGCGTGGCGCACCTGTCCGACATCCACGTGGTCGGCGAACGATATGGTTTCAGGATCGAGAGCGGCACGGCGGGGCCCCAAGGCAACGAGCGCTGGAAGCAGGTTCTCGCTCGGCTCTCTGACATACATGCGAGCGAGCCGTTGGCGGCAGTCCTGATCACCGGTGATGTGACCGACGCGGGTCGGTCCGCCGAATGGGCAGAATTCCAGGACGCTCTCGACGCCTATCCCGAATTGGCCGCGGTGACGCTGATGCTGCCCGGCAACCACGACGTAAATATCGTCGATCGTGCGAACCCGGCGCGACTTGACCTCCCGACAAGTCCCAACCGGCGCTTGCGCCAAATTCGGACACTTGCCGCCCTGGCCACCTTGCAGGGCGATCGGGTCCGCGTCGTCAATCCTCATGGAAGTAGCTTGGGCGAGACACTTAGCCAGTCGCTGGCGCCCCATTTGGCCGAGATGACGCTCTTCCTGGCCACCGGGTCGCCAACCCTAATCAGGACGTTGCCAAAATTGTGGAATGGCGTTTTCCCGATGGTGCTGCCGCCTGACAGTACTGATGGTTTGGGAATCATCCTGCTGAACTCCAACGCTATCACGCACTTCTCGTTTACCAATGCGCTTGGCATGATCTCGGCTGAACAAGCGAGGCGGATCGATATTGCATTGTCAAGCTATCCGCGTGCGCTGTGGATCATCGCACTGCATCATCATATCCTTGAGTATCCGCGCGCAGCGAAAGCGCTGTCCGAACGGATCGGAACCGCGCTCATCAACGGCAACTGGTTTACTCGGCGACTGCAGAGGTACTCGGACCGAATCGTCGTGATGCATGGCCATCGGCATGTTGACTGGATCGGTGAATGTGACGGGCTTCTGATCGTGTCGGCTCCGTCGCCGATCATGGAAGCGACCAACAATACAGCGGGCTATTTCTATATCCATACGCTGGCGGCGATGGCGGATGGGCGAATAAGACTCCTCGCTCCAGAACGAATCGCAGTGGGCGGCGCAGATGCTTGACTGAGGTGTGTCGTCAATCACGTCAGCGGAAGGATGGCCGACACCTCATGATCTGAGCTTATTCGCCAACCGGAAGCTGAGCGACAGGCTTATGCGTCTCTCTAGTCCACCGCGTCGCGGATGATGGGGCAGGTCATGCAATGGCCGCCGCCGCGGCCGCGCCCGAGTTCGGCGCCCACGATGCTGATGACCTCGATGCCCTGCTTGCGCAGCAGGGTGTTGGTGTAGGTGTTGCGGTCGTAGGCGAAGACCACGCCCGGCGAGGCGCAGACCAGGTTGGCGCCGGAGTCCCACTGGGTGCGCTCGCGCATGTAGGCGTTGCCGCCGGTCTCGACGACCCGCATCTTCTTGACGCCGAGCGCATCGGCTACCGTCTCGACGAACGGCTTCTCATCCTTGCGCAGCTCGACGCCGCCCGGCTTGTTGCTCGGCCGATAGGAATAGGCGTGGATGTTGTAGACGATGTCGGGATAGAGCAGCACGCAGTCGCGATCGGCGAAGGTGAACACCGTATCGAGATGCATCGCCGCCCGGAGCTTGGGCATCGCCGCCACGATCACCCGCTCGGCCGCGCCCTGCTTGAACAGGGCGGCGGCGAGCTGGCTGATGCCCTGGCGCGAGGTCCGCTCGCTCATGCCGATCAGCACGCAGCCCTTGCCGACCGGCATCACGTCGCCGCCTTCGACCGTCGCCAGGCCATGGTCCTCGGTCGGATCGCCCCACCACACCTTCACCTTGCCGGCGAAGTCGGGGTGGAACTTGTAGATCGCCGTGGTCAGGATCGGCTCCTCGTGCCGGGCCGGCCAGAACAGCGGGTTGAGCGTGACGCCGCCATAGATCCAGCATGTCGTGTCGCGCGTGTAGAGGGTGTTTGGCAGCGGCGGCAGCAGGTATTCGGTGACGCCGGCGGCGTCCTTGACCAGGGTCAGCATCTCGCCGCCGTGGGTTTCCGGGAACTCCTCGGTCGACAGGCCGCCGATCAGGGTTTCCGCGAGATCGCGCGGTTTTAGGCCGTTGAGATAGCTCTTGATCTCGTCGACCAGGCCGAGGCCCACCTGGTTGGGCACGACCTGATTGTCGAGGATCCACTTCT
>DATHNU010000806.1:0-2588 GCA_035485695.1 Reyranella sp.
CTGGAGGAGGAAGCAGCAGGTCCAGATTCGGTATGCCGAGTACGGCACCGAGCTGCCAAGCACGCTCGACGGTCCGCTGTCTGGTTATTTCGAGATCGCTGCGGCAGATGTCGTGCAATGGCCACTCAGCTTCGGGTAGACCGGTGCGCTTCCAGGCATCCAGCCGAACATGCCAGCGGGTGTATCGCGGCAATCTGGATAGGAAGCGGGCGACAATCAGGATGGGAATCTGGCGTCGCGGCACTGGCATCATTGTCGCAGTGCGATTGTCGTGCAAGGGGTGATAGAAGGTTTCGATGTCGCGGCGCGACAATCAGGCGTTGGCCGAGATTGTCGCGTTGATCGGCGGCCGGCCACGGCCTCGCTTGCGTTCGAGCGCCGCGCGGCGGCGGTAGCTCTCGACGTTCATTTCGAAGATGGTGGCGTGATGGACGAGGCGGTCGACGACAGCGACCGTCATTGCCTGGTCCGGAAAGATCTTGCCCCATTCGCCGAACGGCTGGTTGGCGGTGATCAGGAGGGATCGCCGCTCGTAGCGGGCGCTGATGAGCTCAAAGAGCACGCTGGTTTCGGCTTGGTCTTTGGTGACGTAGGCGAGGTCATCCAGGATCAACAGGTGGAATTTGTCGAGCTTGGCAATGGCGGCTTCGAGAGCGAGCTCGCGACGGGCAATTTGCAGTCGCTGAACGAGATCTGTGGTGCGGGTGAACAGCACGCGCCAGCCGTTTTCGACGAGAGCGAAGCCGAGAGCTGCCGCAAGGTGGCTCTTGCCCCCACCCGGCGGCCCGAACAACAGTAAATTAGCCCCATTGTTCAACCAAGCGTCACCGGCGGCGAGCGCCATAACCTGGGCCTTGCTGATCACCGGGACGGCCTCGAAGTCGAAGGTGTCGAGGGTCTTGCCGGGCGGTAGCCGAGCTTCGGCGAGATGGCGTTCGAGGCGTCGGCGGCTGCGCTCGGCAATTTCATGTTCGGCCAATGCTGCCAGGAAGCGCCCGGCCGGCCAGCCTTCCTTGTCGGCCTGAGCGGCAAGGGAAGCCCAGACCAATTTCACGGCGGGCAGGCGCAACTCGGCAAGAAGCAGCTCGATGCGTGCGGCGTCGCCGGGATCGGTCGTTTTCACGCTGCACCAACCAGCTGGACAGTGCTGAGCTCGTCATAAAGATGCAACGGCGCCACCTCGACGGTGATGTCGGGAATGGCGGCTGGATGCGGTGCGAAGCGCCGGCCGAGCTCATCGAGATCGGGCAGTCTTCCGGCATCGAGTTCGGCGTTGATGGCCTCGGCGAGCTCGGCTTCGCAGGCCCGATCATGAGCGAGCGCCAACAGCCCCACCATAGTGCGGCACGCCTGCTTCTCGCTGTCGCCGGCCAGCAACGCTTCGAAGGCGCGTTGGTAGGCGCGGCGCGGGAAGAGCTGCTCACGATAGACCAGATTGAGTAAAGCCATTGGCTTTCGGCGCAAGGCATGGATGACGTGCCGGTAGTCGATCACGTGGCCGTGCTTGCCGCTGGGATGCGGCCGACCACGGCGCAGCGTCATCAGCGCCGTCGCGCCGAGAAAGCAGTCGAGCCGATCATCCCCCGGGTCCGGCTTGGCCGGCCCGAGGACAGGCTCCCAGCCGCACGCGCAGGCGATGGCCGATCAGGCGCGAGGGCACCGAATAGAACACCTTCTTGAGGGTGAACCCGCTGGTCGAGGTGACGGTGACGATCGTCTCCTCGTAATCCGTCGTGCGGTTCGCCGGCAGCGCCTGCAGCGCCGGGCGCTCGAGATCCAGCCGCTTGCTGTTGCGAGCATTGCGCCGGCCGACGATCTCGTCGACGAAGCGACGATAGGCCTCGAGCGTGTCGAAATCGCGCGACCCGCGCAGCAACAGCGCGTCCTCGATCGCTCGCTTCAGATGGCCATGCGGGCTTTCGATCGACCCGTTCTCGTGCGCCAGGCCCCGATTTGTTGCGGGTCGGCAGCATGCGGTAATGCGCGCACAGCGCCTCGTAGCGCCGGGTCTGATCCTGCCGCGTGTCGTCGTCAAGATTGCGGAAGGCAGCCGAGAGACTGTCGCTGCGATGCTGCAACGGGGCCCGGCCGAGCGCCCATAGCGCATTCTGCAACCCCTCGGCCAGTGCCACGAAGCTTTCACCGCCGAGCACGACATGAGCATGTTCCCAGCCCGAGAAGGCCAGGCGGAAGTGATAGAGCCGGTGATCGAGCGGCACACCGGCGATGCTGATGCCGTGATCGCTCATCTCGGTGAAATCGGACAACCCCAGCTGACCCGGCGAGTGTTCCTGACGGAAGATGACGTCCCGCTCGGCCCCGTTGAGCGCCCGCCAGCTGCCGATGCGCCGCTCCAAGGTACGGCGGATACCGACGCCGATCTCGGGATGGCGGCGTCGGATCTCGTCAAAAATGGCGACTGGCCGCAGGCCCGGGGCGCTCTTCAGCAAGGGCACTACCTCACTGTCCCAAATCATGGCCAGCGGATCGCGACGTCGGCGGCCGCGCGGCGCTTTCTTTTGCGACGGCAGCCGTGGATCCTCCTCGATACGATAGGCGGTGGCGGCGCTGAACCCGGCTTTGGCCGC
>DATHNU010000807.1:0-2348 GCA_035485695.1 Reyranella sp.
TCGTCTCATGTCAGCTCCCCCGATCCGGCGTAGATCACCTCTTCACGATTGAGCCACAGTGGTGAACGCGGCAGATCGATGAACCTGGCCTCGTCCTCCAGCAGCAGGCGCCCGGCCTCGCGGGCCTCGGGATTGCGCCGCGCCGCGCGGTAGGTCTCCTCGCTTTCCCACCACAGCTCGGCCACGCCGTCGTAAGGCTCGGGCGCACCGCGCACCCGGCGCATGCCCTCGGCGAGGTCGCCGGGCAGGCGATGGAGCTGCACGTAGCGCACCATACCCAGGGCAGGCTGCAGGCTTTTGACCAACGGGCCGTGCTTGTTCAGCCAGTAATCCTGGAATTCGGCCAGTCCGAGCGTCGAAAGCCGGCGCAGGCAGAAGGTCAGTTTCAGCACGGCGTTTCTCCCGATTCTTGGGACGATCATAGGCCGGCAAACCGTTGATTCGCTAGCCCTTATCCACTACATATGGGTACCCATATTTCATTGCCCATCGAGATGGTATCTCATGAAGACAACTGTAGAAATCTCCGATCCATTGCTCCGCGAAGCCCGCAAACTGGCGGCACGAGAGGGTGTTACTCTTAGGACGGTAATCGAACGTGGTCTGCATCGCGTGATCACCGAGACCAAGCAAGGTACGCCGTTCAAGCTTCGCCGCGCCAGCTTCAAGGGAAAGGGCCTGCAGCCCGACCTTCGTCATGCGTCATGGGAACGCATACGCGATCTCGCTTATGAAGGCCGAGGCACTTGATTGCTGTCGATACCAACATCCTCGTCTACGCGCATCGCGAAGATTCGCCGTTTCACGAGGTCGCTTTCGAATGCTTGACCGAGCTCGCCGAGGGCCCGGCGACCTGGGCTATTCCCTGGCCATGCCTGCACGAGTTCCTGTCCATCGTCACGCACCCGCGAATCTATGTACCGCCCTCTCCACTTAGCCGCGCGCTCGAGCAGGTCGAGGCTTGGCTCGGATCACCCACGCTGGCGCTCCTGGCGGAGTCGGCCACCCACTGGCCGACGTTGCGGGCGTTGCTTATCGCGGGGCGCGTGGCCGGGCCACGCGTCCATGATGGGCGGGTCGCAGCGCTTTGTCGGCAGCATGCCGTCCGCGAGTTGTGGTCTGCTGATCGTGATTTCAGCCGTTTCGCGGGACTGGCCGTACTCAACCCTTTGGTCGGCCGCTGATCGACCTCGCTGGCGGTCGCCGCTATAAGCGCCCGCGATGAACGCCCTTCCCGTCGACGAGGCCCTGCCGCGCCTCAAGCAGGCGCTGGCAGGCGGCAACGCCTGCGTGCTGGTCGCCCCGCCGGGCGCCGGCAAGACGACGCGCGTGCCCTTGGCGCTGCTCGACGCGTCATGGCTCGGCGACCACAAGATCGTCATGCAGGAACCGCGACGGCTGGCGGCCCGCGCCGCCGCCCGGCGCATGGCGGCCACCTTGGGCGAGCAGGTCGGTGAAACAGTCGGCTATCGCGTGCGGCTGGACACCAAGGTCGGACCGCGCACGCGCATCGAGGTCGTGACCGACGGTCTTTTTCTGCGGATGCTGCAGGATGATCCCGCGCTCGACGGCATCGGTTGCGTGATCTTCGACGAGTTGCACGAGCGCGGGCTGGAGACCGACCTTTCCTTCGCCCTGGTGCGTGAGGCGCAGACGGCGCTGCGCGATGAGCTGCGCGTGATCGCCATGTCGGCGACCCTCGATCCAGGGCCCGTGTCGCAGAGGCTGGGCGGCGCGCCGGTGATCGAGAGCGCGGGCCGCATGTTCCCTGTCGACACACGCTATCTCGATCGCGAGCCGGCCGGCCGCATCGAGGATGCGGTGGCGTCGACGGTGCGGCGGGCGCTGGCGGACGAAAGCGGCAGCGCCCTGGTCTTTCTTCCCGGCGTCGGCGAGATTCGCCGGGTCGAGGAGCGTTTGCGCGACCTCGGCGCCAACGTCGATGTCGCGCCGCTCTTTGGCGACCTGTCGCCGGCCGACCAGGACCGCGCCATCGCGCCCTCGCCCACCGGGCGGCGCAAGGTCGTGCTGGCGACCTCGATCGCCGAGACCAGCCTCACCATCGAGGGCGTGCGCATCGTGATCGATGGCGGGCTGATGCGGATGCCGCGCTTCTCGCCGCGCTCAGGCATGACACGGCTGGAAACGGTGCGGGTGAGCCAGGCCTCGGCCAACCAGCGCCGCGGCCGCGCCGGCCGGCTCGAACCCGGCGTGTGCTACCGCCTGTGGACCGAGGCGGCACAACGCGGCCTGCTGCCCTTCGCGCCGCCCGAGATCCTCGACGCCGACCTGGCACCGCTGGCACTCGAGCTGGCGCTGTGGGGCACAAGCGAGGCCACCCTGCCTTG
>DATHNU010000808.1:0-3491 GCA_035485695.1 Reyranella sp.
GTAGCGCCGTCGCGAGGACCGCTTCCATGCCGCCATCCTCGACCTTTTGAGCCATGGTGTGAAAGGCAACCTGGCCCTGCGGCGGGATGGCGGCGCCAGTATCGACCAGCACCAGGCGATCGAACAGCCCGCCATGTCGGACGGCCAGCTCCACCGAGATGAAGCCGCCGAAGCCGTTGCCGAGCAGGTCGGCCGCGCCGGCCAGGCCGAGCTTCGGCAGTTGCTGGGCGATGCGGTCGGCCATCTGCTCGAGCCCGGGCCCGGCCGGTGCCGACGCGCCGAAACCGGGCAGGTTGACCAGCCAGACGCGCCGCTCGGCCGCCAGACGCGGGGCGATGCGATCAAAGGCGGTGCGATCTGACAGCAGCGAGTGCAGCAGCACCAGATTGCGCCCCTTGCCCATCTGCACGACGTCGAGCGGGGACTTGTCGGAGGTCATTCGTGCGGGTTCATCACAAAATCGAGATAGGCCAGGACGGTCAGCCCGTGACATTATTACTGTGCGCGCAACGACGTGCACAACGGTCCGGCGGACAATGATCCGCGGAGGGCCGGCAAAAAGAACGTTCCGGGGGAGACATTCAATGGCGTCAGCGGTGAATACCGGCGCGCGGCTCGACCGGCTGCCGATATCCTCGTTCCATTATCGCATCTTCTTGCTGATCGGCGCCGGCATGTTCTTCGACGGCTACGACCTTTATGTCGGCGCTTCGGTGCTGGGCGCCGCGGTGCAGACCAAGTTCGCCGTGCTGGCCCAAGTGCCGCAGTTCATCTCCTGGACCTTCGTCGGCATGACCATCGGCTCGGTGGTGGCCGGCTTCCTGGGCGATCGGTTCGGACGACGCTTCACCTACCAGTTCAACCTGGTCGTCTTCGGCCTCGCCTCGTTCGCCGCCGCGGCGGCGCCCACCATGGACTGGCTGATCGCCGCCCGCTTCGTGATGGGACTGGGCCTCGGCGCCGAGATCGTGGTCGGCTATTCGACCATGACCGAATTCGTGCCGCCCGCCTCGCGCGGCCGCTGGATGGCTTTCATGGCCTTCATCGTCGTCGCCGGCTTTCCCGCCACCTCGATCATCAGCACGCTCGTCATCCCGGAGTTCGGCTGGCGGCCGATGTTCGCGATTGCCGGCGTCGGCGCCCTGGTCGTCTGGTATCTGCGCAAGAAACTGCCGGAGAGCCCGCGCTGGCTCGAGAGCAACGGCCGGACGGCCGAGGCGGAAGCGCTGATGCAGGCGATCGAGCGCGAGGTCTCGGATGGCAAGCCCTTGCCGCCGCCGGCGCCTGCCGTGCCGACACCCGAATGGACCTTCGCTTCGCTGTTCAGCCCCGCCCTGCTGCCGCGGCTGGTGGTCGGCTGCGTCGTGCTGATCACCGCCAACACGCTGATCTTCGGCTTCGTCAATTGGCTGCCGACCTTCTTCGGCCAGCAGGGAATCGGCATCACCAAGTCGCTGACCTATACGATGGTGCTGGCCGGCGGCTCGCTGATCGGCTGCGCCGTAGGCGCCTATTGTGCGGACCAGTTCGGCCGCAAGCCGACGATCATCGGCGCCTCCGTGCTGACGATCGTGGCCGGCGCCGTCTACCCCTATATGGTCGACCCCATGATGATATTGACGGTGGGCTTCGTCCTGATCGTCGGCATCTATGTCCTGACTGCTATTCTATATGGCGTCTACACCACTGAGCTGTTTCCGACGGAGGTGCGGCTGCGGGCCAATGGCCTCTGCAACATGTTGGGGCGCGGCGCCACGGTCGTCTCGCCCTTCATCGTCCTGGCGTTGTTCAAGAGCAACGGCGTCGCGGGCGTGCTGGGTCTCATGATCGGCCTGCTCGTGGTCCAGATCGTCGTCGTGGCGATCTGGGGCATCGAGACCAACCGTCGCGGCCTGGAAGAGCTGGAGGGTGTGCCGCGACCGGCCTGAAGGGGAGCGAACCCGCTCAGGCCTTCGACGGCGCCCAGCCGTAGACCTTCTGCAGCGTGCCGCCCATGAGCGCTGCCCGGTCGCTGGCGGAAAGGCGGTCGGTGACGCGAAATGCCTCGACCCCCTGCTCATAGGTCAGCAATGCCACCGCTCTGGTCCAGTCGGTCCCCCACATGCAGCGATCGAAGCTGAAGGCATCGAAGATGCGGCCGAGCGGATCCCAGATGTCCTTGTAGGGAAACGGCTGGTGGCTCAGCGTGCAGGCGCCCGAGATCTTGACCTTGATGTTGTCGTGCGGCGCCAGCGCCAGCAGCAGCGGCAGCTCGGCCCACGGCTGGGTCGGCGCCGGCGGCACGAACGGCTGATGCAGGCCGAGATGGTCGACCACCAGCGTGGTCCCGGGATTGCGCGCAGCGAGCTTGCCGACCTGCTCCAGGCGCCCGCGGGACATCAGGTTGACCGCAAGCGAGTGCTTGGCGGCGGCGGACAGGACGCGGTTGATGCCGGGGTCGGCGTCATCTGTCGAGACGCTGGGGTTCATCATGATGCGGACGGCGACCGTGCCGTCGATCGCCGCCCATTCAGCGATCGTATCGGCGACCGCGGGATCGTTGGGATCGACCGGCTTCACCAGCCCGAACCGGCCGGGGTGCGCGGCATGGACCGCCAGCGCGTAGCTCGCGTCGTAGCGGTACATGGCATACACCGAGGTCAACAGCCCACCATCGACACCGACGGCGTCCATCGCCTTCACCATGTCCGCGCCCGTGACCTCGGGCGGACCGGCCAGAACCTCGGTCCACGGGCGGCCCGGATGATTGCGCTCGTAGCAGTGAACCTGGGAATCGATTGTCGCCATGAGATGGGCCCCCTGGAAGCTGTCGTTCGGTAAAGGCGTGAGCCATTCCCTGGCGGAATTGGCAGAGCCTGCATGTCACGTGGAAGCTAGGTTGCGCCGCCTTGCGAAGGCAAGCGCCTTGACGCGCTGGCCACAGACCGGCGCACAATCGGCCGTCAAAGGCGGGACTATCAACTATGACACTCCCGTCGTCTCGACCGAGGGCTGCAGGCCCGAGTGGAGAGACCTTCTCTCTGCGATAAACTGCTTATCGTGGAGAGAAGGTCTCTCCACTCCGCGCTTCGCGCTCCGGTCGAGACGACGGGAGTGCCCGATGCGATAACTTCGCCATCCAAAGGGAGTGAACGATGAAAATCGGCGCGGTGATGTTCTTTACGACGGACTCCATGCAGCCCGCCGCGCTGGGGCGTGCGCTGGAGGAGCGCGGCTTCGAATCATTGTGGGTGCCGGAACACACCCACATCCCGTCCACGCGCAAGACGCCCTACCCGGCGGGCGGGCCCCTGATCCGGCCTTACTACGACATCATGGATCCGTTCCTGGCGCTCAACACCGCGGCCACGGTGACGACCAAGCTCAAGATCGGCACCGGCATCGCTCTCCTGACGCAGCGCGATCCCATCGTCACCGCCAAGGTCGTCTCGTCGATCGACCAACTGTCGAACGGCCGCTTCCTGTTCGGCGTCGGCAACGGCTGGAACCAG
>DATHNU010000809.1:0-10293 GCA_035485695.1 Reyranella sp.
GTGGTGGCGGCTGATCGATTCCCGAATCGGGATCATCCCGCTTCCGATTTATGTCGTGCTTGTCGCGCTGGCGGGAACACTCGTCTACACCGGCGAGATGAAGTCCGATGGACCGACAATGATTGCGGTTCTGGTGCTTGGCGGTTTCACCTGTGCTGAAATCGGCAAGCGAATTCCGATCCTGCGAAATATCGGGGCGGGAGCGATTTTCGCGACGTTCATTCCGTCCTTCCTCGCCTTCCATCATCTGTTGCCTCAGTCGGTCCTGACCTCGATCACGCAATTCACCAAGGACTCGAACTTTCTCTATTTGTTCATTTCCTGCATCATCGTCGGCAGCATCCTGGGCATGGATCGCGGCGTCCTGATCAAGGGCTTCATCAAGATCTTCGTGCCGCTGGCCGCCGGGTCGGTCGTCGGCGGCCTCGTCGGCACGCTCGTCGGCGTCCTGCTGGGTCTCGGCGCCTACAATACGTTCTTCTTCATCGTCGTGCCGATCATGGCCGGCGGCGTGGGCGAAGGCGCGATCCCGCTCTCCATCGGCTATTCCCAGATCCTGGGCCAGCCCCAGGGCGACCTGTTCGCCCAGGTGTTGCCGCCCGTCATGCTGGGCAGCCTGACAGCCATCCTGCTGGCCGGCACGCTCAACTTCGTCGGCAAGCGCTACCCGCACCTCACCGGCGAAGGCCGCCTGCAGCCGGGCGAGGAAGACGAGTTGCAACGCGAGGAAGAGGATGCCGGCGGCCACCCCGTCGATGTGACCACGATCGGCGCCGCCGTCGTCACGGCCGTGACCCTCTACCTGATCGGCGCCCTGGCGCAGCGTCTCTGGGGCTTTCCGGCGCCCGTGGCGATGCTGGTCATCGCCGTCGTGCTGAAGCTCGTGCGCGCCATATCGCCAACGCTGCAGCTGGGCGCCTTCCATGTCTATAAATTCTTCTCGACGGTGGTGACCTATCCGCTGCTGTTCGCCATCGGCGTCTCGTTGACGCCCTGGGACAAGCTGGTGGCGGCCTTCAACCTGCCCTACATACTCACCATCGTCTCGACGGTGATGTCGATCATGGCGACCGGCTACGTGGTGGGTGGCTGGATGAAGATGTATCCGATCGACACGGCGATCGTGACGGCCTGCCACAGCGGCCAGGGCGGCACGGGCGACGTCGCCATTCTCACGGCCGCCAACCGCATGCAGCTCATGCCATTCGCCCAGATCGCGACGCGCATCGGCGGCGCCATCACGGTGACCCTGGTGCTGATCGGCCTGACGCAGATTGCGTAGAGTCACTCGGGCAGAAAATCCATCCACCTCACTCTGAGGAGCGGCCCGCAGGGCCGCGTCTCGATCGCGCGGAGTAACCTCCGCGCTGGGGTGGGCAACAGGCGCCGTTCGTGCGGCCCATGCTTCGAGACGCACCGCTTCGCGGTGCTCCTCAGCATGAGGTCTTATCGTCGGACTGCGTTCAACGATTCCGCCTCGATCGGGAAAACTTCAGGCTACTCCCGGCGGAACTCGTGCTCGAAGTTCAGGCGGTCGCGGCAGATCGCCAGGGTGTCGCTTATCCGCCGGCAGGTCAGGCTGTTGGGCGGTCCGTTCCAGCCTGTTCCTCCGGGATTGCACTGCACGGCGGGCTGAGTCGTGCCGAGCGTGCTGTCGTTGCCGAACCGGGCCGAAATGGGCGCCGTGCAGCGGATTATCCCCGTTCGCGGACAGTCCGCCGTCGTCTGCCGCTCGCCCGTCCCGTTGGTCGCGAAGCAGATCCGGCCGGCCTTCACGGCACATCTTTCAACCCGGCCGTTGACGCCGATGCTGCCCTCCGTGTCGTGGCCCAGACGCCAGCAGCCCTGCAGCATGCCGAGATCCTTTTGCGCCCATCGGTCGGCCGGCAGCGGAGGCGGCGGTGGAGGTGGTGGCGGCGCCTTGGCGACAGGTGGCGGCGGCGGCGGCTTGGGCGGCTCGACCGGCTTGCACAACGCGACTTTGTTCCTGAGGTCGGCTTGCAGCGCGGCCAACTCGGCCTTGAGGTCCTTTTCATCACCCTGCGCTTCGTCGAGCGCGGCCTTCAACACCGGTGTCGGATCGGGTGGCGCCTCAGGCGCCGGCGGCGCGGGGGTCTCAAGGGTGGACACGTTCGTCGACGGATCGACCGGGGCGCAGGCGCGCAGGAACCAGGAAGTGATCAGCAGCGTCAGGAGCAGCAGCAGGCCGAACAGCAGGGCGGCGAACCAGCGCGGCCAGCCGCGTCCGGCCGGCCGGGCCACAATGTCGGAAGCATGATCGGCCATTCCTCTAAAGCCTCGTTCTCGGGGCCTGAGTCCTGGCGCTCAGGATGATGCTCAGTCCGCCGCCGCCTGCTTCTTCGGCCCCTCCGCAGCAGGGAAGACAATTCTGTCATCAGTGCGGCAGTAGCGGTCGGCGAACATGCGGCCGACCGGATGGTACTTCTCCATGTGGACGCGCATCGCCTTGGCATCCCACAGCTCGTCGCGGATGTGGAAGCGCAGCCCCTCGCCGATCACCAGCTGGCGGTCGTCCTTGACGTTGATCACCTGCCAGGTCCTGCACTCCATCGCCCAGGGCGCGTCGGCCAGGCGCGGCGGCTTGATGTCGACCGAGGGCGCCAGCCTGAGGCCGAGATAGTCGGGCTCGCCGATATCGGGCGGAAAGTCGCCGCTCGACTCGTGCATGGCGCGCGCCAGCGGCTCGTCGGTGAGATTGATGACGAACTGGCCCGTGCGCTCGATGTTGGTCCAGGTATCCTTGAGGCGCCCGTCCGGCCGGCTGTTGAGGGAGAACATGCAGAGCGGCGGATCCTCGGCGAAGACGTTGAAGAAGCTGAAGGGCGCCGCGTTGACCGTGCCGGTCGGGCCCGCGGTCGTCACCCAGGCGATGGGGCGCGGCAGCACGAAGGCCGTCAGGATCTTGTAGCGGTCGTGATGATTCACGTCGGAGACGGCGTATTGCATCAAAAATCCTCTTTGCTGGGGGCGCGCCACTCCAGTGGCGCGATCATTCCTGCTCGAGCTGAAGACGCGCCACTGGAGTGGCGCGCCCCCAGCCCTAATTTGCCGGCTCGACCTTCACGCCGGTCCGTTCGGTGATCAGCTTGTAGTGCTCGGGGCGACGATGCTTGGCGAAGTTGAAGGTGGTGTTGCGGATGTATTCACCCAGCGCCATGTCGCAGTCGTAGGAGATGACCTCGTCCTCCTCCGTCGTCGTCTTGGTGACGATCTCGCCGGTCGGCGCCACGATGGCCGAGCCGCCGTGCAGGCTGAAGCCGTCCTCCTTGCCCGCCTTGGCCGTCGCCACGACCCAGATGCCGTTCTGATAGGCGGCCGCCTGGATGGAGAGATTGTGGTGGAACACGCGCAGGTACGGCGGCTCCTTGGGCGCGTAGACGTTGTCGGTCGGCGTGTTGTAGCCCAGCACCACCATCTCGGCGCCCTTGAGCCCCATGACGCGGAACGTCTCGGGCCAGCGCCGGTCGTTGCAGATGCACTGGCCGACGATGAAGTCCTCCTTGAACATCTTCCAGACGTTGAAGCCCAGATTGCCGACCTCGAAGTATTTCTTCTCGAGGTGCTGGTACGGCGCCTCCGGCCGGTGCTCGGCGTGCCCCGGCAGATGTACCTTGCGGTACTTGCCGACGAGACGGCCGTCCGGCCCGACCAGGATCGAGGTATTGAAGCGATGCTCGCCGCCGTCCTCTTCCGTCCGCTCGGCATAGCCCAGGTAGAAGCCGATGCCCTTGGACCGCGCCAGCTCGAACAGCGGCAAGGTCTCGGGGCTTGGCATCTGCGCCTCGAAGTACTTGTCGATCTCCGCCTGGTCCTCGATCCACCAGCGCGGAAAGAAAGTGGTGAGCGCCAACTCGGGGAAGACCACGAACTTGGAGCCGCGCGAATCGGCCTCCTTCAGCATTTCGACCAGCCGCTTGACCACGCTCTGGCGGCTGTCGGCGCGGTTGATGGGACCGAGCTGGGCGGCGGCGACTTTTAGGCGACGGGACACGATAACACTCCTCTCCTCTGTCATCCTGAGCGAAGCGAAGGATCTCATGCCCGTGGCAAGCGGCGATGAGGTCCTTCCCTTCGCTCAGGACGACAATAGCCTAAAACAACGGCTTCGCGCCGAACCTCGACATTGCCTGCAGTTCGGGCGCCGTCTGGCCTTGAGGCTTCGCGGAATCCGGCGAAGCACAGGGCAGGAACTGGCCTGATCCGCGCTGCGCATTGAGCCTGCCGTCCTCGACCACGACCCGGCCGCGGCTCACCACAGTGACCGGCCAGCCCTTGATCTGCCTTCCCTCGTAGGGGCTGTAGCCGACATTGTCGTGCAGGTCCTTCCAGCGGATGGTCACGTCCTTGTCGGCATCCCAGATGGCGAAGTCGGCGTCAGAGCCGACGGCGATCGTGCCCTTCTGCGGATAGAGGCCGTAAAGCTTGGCGTGGTTGGCCGAGGTCAGGGCCACGAACTGCTGCAGGGTGATGCGGCCCTTCTGCACACCTTCGGAGAACAGCAGCGGCAGGCGCACTTCGAGGCCCGGCACGCCGTTAGCCATCTCCTTGAAGGTCGTCTTGTCGCCCTTGGGGATCTTGCCCTTCTCGTTGAACTGATAGGGCGCATGGTCGGACGAGAAGGTCTGGAACGTGCCGTCCTTCAGGGCAGCCCACACCGCCTCCTGCGCCGCCGAATCGCGTGGCGGCGGGCTGCAGCACCACATCGCGCCCTCGACGCCGGGCTTGTCCATGTCGTCGGCGGTGAGGGCTATGTATTGCGGGCAGGTCTCGCCGAAGATTTTCAGCCCTTTCTTCTGCGCCTGGCGCAGGGTCTCGATCGCCTCGATCTCCGACATGTGCACGATCAAGAGCGGCGCATCGACCAGGCGGGCCAGCGAGATCGCGCGGTTGGTCGCCTCGGCCTCGGCCACGCGCGCATGGGCGATGGCGTGGAACTTGGGCGCGACATGGCCCTGGTCGACCAGATGGTGCGCCAGCCAGCTGATCATGTCGTGATTCTCGGCATGCACCATGACCAGCGCGCCGTCGCGCCGCGCCAGCGCCAGGATGTCGAGCATCTGGTAGTCGCTGACCTTCATGGCATCGTAGGTCATGTAGATCTTGAACGAGGTGTAGCCGTCCTTGATCAGCGCCGGCAGCTCCTGCCCCAGCGCCTGCGGGCTGGGATCGGTGATGATCAGGTGAAAGGCATAGTCGATCACCGCCTTGGGCGTCGCCGCCTCGTGATAGTCCTTCACCACCTGGCGCAGCGACATGCCGCGATGCTGGGCAGCGAAGGGGATCACGGTCGTGGTGCCGCCGAACGCGGCCGAGACGGTGCCCGTGTAGAAATCGTCGGCGCACATCACGCCCATGCCGGACTTCTGCTCGATGTGGCAGTGGCTGTCGACGCCGCCCGGCAGCACGAACTTGCCCGCGGCATCGATCTCGCGCGTGGCTGTTCCCTTCACGTCGGCGCCCAGGGCGGCGACCTTGCCGTCCTTGACGGCGATATCGCCTTCGCTCTGGCGTTCGGCAGTGACGATTTTTGCGTTGCGGACGATCAGATCGTAGTCAGGCATTGGCTATTCTCGCTCCGGGGACAGCTCACACACCATATCTGTCATCCCGAGCGAAGCGAGGGACCTTTCCTGCGGCCTCAAAGGTCCCTCGCTTCGCTCGGGATGACAGAGTGCGCTTGGACGACAGTGTGCGCTTGGACGATAGGGGGTGATCTCGCTACTCCGCTGCGAGTCTGCTCGGCTTGCCGGCGGCCGCCAGTCGGCGTTCCAGGCGTTGTATCAGCCCGTCGAGCTCGCCACGGTCGGTCGCGGTGAGCGACGAGCCCGGCGCCCGCTGCCGCGGGCTCCTGATGGCGCCGCGGCGGAACAGTACTTCCTTGCGCAAGGCAAGCCCGATCGCCGGCTGCTGTTCGTGGCGCACCAGCGGCAGGTAGATGTCGAACAGATCCTCGGCCTCCTCCGTCTTGCCGGCGGCGAACAGCTCGTAGACCTGCACCAGCATCTCGGGCCAGGCAAAGCCCGTCATCGCGCCGTCTGCGCCACGCCGCATCTCCTGCGGTAAATAAAGCCCGCCATTGCCGACCAGGATCGAGACACGCCGCCGGCCGGGCTTCTTCTCGCCCTCGCGCACCCGCGAGAGCTTGGCGAGGCCGGGCGCATCCTCGTGCTTCAGCATGACGAGCTGTTTGAAGTCGTCGACCAGGCGCTCGAACACCGACGGCGCGAGATGGACGCCCGTGGTCTGCGGATAGTCCTGGTAAACGACGGGGATGTCCGGTCCGATCGCCTTGAAGAGCTGCGCATAGTAGTTGTAGACGCCGTCATCGCCCTTCAGCCCGGCCGGCGGTGCCACCATCACGCCCGACGCGCCGGCGACCATGACCTCATGCGACAGGCGGCGAACATTCTCGAGCCCGGCGTGACTGACGCCCACGATCACCTGTCGGCCCTGCGCGCGCTCGATCACGCGGTTCACCACCGACAGCGACTCTTCGGCCGTGAGCTTGTGCGCCTCCCCCATCATGCCGAGCAGGGTGAAGCCATGTACGCCGCAGCCCAAATAAAAATCGGTCAGCGTGTCGATGCTCTGCAAATCGAGCGCGCCCTCGTCGGTGAAGGGCGTGGCGGCGATGATGTATACGCCCTTCGCTTGTTCGCTCAGCTTTCCTGCAGACATGACTCCATTCCTCGGCGCGTTTCTTGCAGCGATCATGCCACCCGCTCAGCGCTTGTCGAGCGCCGTGGTGTCGGCCAGTGTCTAGCCTCTCGAGGGGAGCAGAGGAAGAGATCGACATGACGAAAATTACCAGGATCGCCGACCTCGACCACGTCGTGGCGTGGGACGAGGCCGAGCAGCGGCACGTCTATCTCGACAGTGGCGACCTCGTGTTCAAGGGCAACGAGGTGATCCATGTCGGGCCGGGATTTGCCGGTGCAGCCGACACGACGATCGACGGCAAGGGCTTCATGGCCATTCCGGGCTTCGTCAACGTGCACAGCCATCCGTTCTCGGAGCCGGCCAACAAGGGGCTGACCGAGGAGTATGGCAGCGACAAGCTGGGCCAGAGCTCCCTCTACGAATATTTGCCGGTCTTCGGCCTCAATCCCGAGGATGCGGGTCCGTCGACCAAGGTGGCGATGTCGGAGCTGCTGAAGAGCGGCGTCACCACCATCTCCGACCTGTCGATGAGTCGCGAGGGCTGGATCGACGATCTCGCCAACACCGGCATCCGCGCCGTGGTCTGCCCGATGATGCGACAGGGTTACTGGTACACCAAGAACGGCCACACGGTGGAGTACGCCTGGGACGAGAAGGCCGGCGAGAAGGCCTTCGAGACGGCGATGAAGACCATTGACGCCGCGATGAAGCATCCCAGTGGCCGCATCTCGGCCATGGTCGGCCCGTCGCAGATCGACACCTGCAGGGAAGGTTTCTTCAAGGAGGCGCACCAGGAGGCGAAGAAGCGCGGCATCCCGATGCAGACCCACGCCTGCCAGGCGGTCGTCGAGTTCCATGAGATGATCCATCGTCACGGCAAGACGCCGATCGAATGGCTCGATTCGATCGGCGTGCTGGGGCCCGACCTGGTGATCGGCCACGGCATCTTCCTGAGCGACCATCCGCAGATCCACTACCCGCACGCCAACGACTTCGAGATGCTGCGGGACTCCGGTGCGGCGGTGGCGCATTGCCCGACGGTATTCGCGCGCCGCGGCATGGCGCTGAACACGATTGGCCGCTACATGAATGCCGGCATCACGGTCGGCATCGGTACCGACACCTTCCCGCACAACATGGTCGATGAAATCAGGCTGGCCTGCTACGTCGCGCGCGTGCTCACCGGCAACTACAAGATGGGCACGACCCGGCACGCCTTCGAGGCGGCCACGGTGGGCGGCGCCAAGATTCTGCGCCGCCCCGACCTCGGACGTCTGGCGCCGGGCAGCAAGGCCGACTTCTCCCTCGTGGACATGAGCCATCCCTACATGCAGCCGGCGCACGAGCCGGTCAGAAGCCTGATCTATTCGGCGAGCGAACGCGCCATCCGTCACGTCTATGTCGACGGTACGCAGGTCGTGAAAGACGGCAAGGCACTCACCGTCGATGTCGAGGCGGCGACCGCCGGGCTGATCGAAGGCCAGCGCTAGCGCCTCGAAACCGTGAGCCAGCGCGACTGGGCCGGCCGCACCGCCGACCAGCTGGCGCCGCCGGTCTACGGCACGAAGGATCGCCTGCCGCAGTCGCGGCCGGTGACCTGATCTTGTGAAGAGCCTGTCATCCCAAAGCCCAACGCCGAGAGATCCTAAAGGCGGCCGCAAGGTCTTTCGTGGCGGCCGTTCGCCGGCTAGCCAGCCGTCGGCACTCCGTAGTCGGCGGGATAGGTCGCCCGAAACGGCGGTAACGCTTCGCAGTTCTGAGACAGCGTATCGAGCGCCGGATGACGGCCGGTTGGCAGAAGGTCGGGATCGGCCAAGCGGATGTAGCGGATCATGCAGGCGGTGGTGATCCAGGCCTGATCGAGGCGGGCATCGACCGGCCAGGAATGCGCGGCCAGCGCCACGATACCGCCCTTCGCCTGCGTGCGGCAGCGCGCAATCCAGTCGGGCCAGCGATAGGGCTCGGGCCGGATCAATCGCTCGTAGGCTGCGGCCATGACCTTGTCGATCGTGCCCGTCGCGAGCGCGATGCGCTGCAAGACCTGCTGCCGGGAGGCCCCGCCCGGCGGCAGCAGCGCCCGGTCCGGGCCCACCGCGTGATCGAGCCAATCGAGGATCGCCGCCGAATCGATCAGCGTCGTGCCGTCCGGCAGGATCAACGAGGGAATGCGGCCCAGCGGATTGACGGTCCGCATCGAATCGAAGTCGCCGAAGACCGAACGCGTATCGTGCTCGAAGGCGTAGCCCAGCACGCCCAGCGTCACGGCGACCCGGCGCACATAGGGCGAGTCATATTGGCCGACCAGGATCATGGGCCGATCCTATCCCACGACGGAAAATGTTTCGCGCTTCGGTTCGCCCGGTCTGGACTCGCCGCCGGCCGCTATCCAGAGTCGACATCAACCATAAGCGCGGAGGGAAGGATGGCACTGCCTCAGGACATACGCCCGGTGAACAGCGAGCTCGCCGACTCGATCACGCGGTCGTCGGAAATCCCCTGGATCGAAACCAAGCCTGGCGAGGCCTGGACCAAGGTCCTGTGGGTCGGACAGGAGTCCGGCCGCTGGGCCGTCCTGCTGAAATGGAAGAAGGGCTACGTCGCGCCGCCGCACAAGCACCTGTCGGCGGCCTTCGCCTTCGTGCTGTCAGGCAGGCTGCAGGTCCGCGACAATGTCTACGGCCCCGGCGACTTCCTGCACGAGGTGAACGGCATGGTGCATGGCGCCACCACGGCGCTGGAGGATACCGAGTATCTCTTTTTCTGCGACGGCCCGGTCCTGTTCTTCGACAAGGACGGTTTCACCGGCTATCGCGGCTGGGAGCAGGTCCTGCGCATGCAGCAGGCGACGATGCCGAAGGCTGCGGAGTGAAGCCTAGCGGCTTCGCTTACCGAGCTTTGCCTGTTCGACCGTGCGCTGCAGCGCTGCGTCATGGGCTTTTTCCGTGCGCGGCACGAGACGATCGAGCTCGTGCCGGCGCTGGCGTATGATTTTTATCAACTCGCTCCACACACCGGCGGGCACCGGCACGCGGTCCGAAGCCCAATCCGCGACTGCGTTCTTCTGATGGCGCACCGCCTCCGCCATCGGCCCCTTCCAGGCGGGACCCCACAGTGCCTGCCCGACCTCTTCGATCAGCTTGGCGTCCATGCACATTGCCCTCCGCCACCGCACCGGACACTCTACTCCAACACATCCTTGTCAAGGAGGGCCGCACCATGAGCGTCGAGGCAAAGCCCTTTCGCATCGCCGTCAGCGACGACGTTTTGGACGACCTGAGGTCGAGACTGCGAAGGACCCGCTGGCCGGAGGCCGAACCGGTCGACGACTGGAGCCAGGGCGTGCCGCTGAAGTGGATCGAGGAGGTCTGCCGGTACTGGGCCAACGACTACGATTGGCGCAGACGGGAAGCGCTGCTCAATCGTTTCGCCCAGTTCACCACCGAGATCGACGGGCTGAATATTCATTTCCTGCATGTGCGCTCGCCCCACCCCGGCGCCCTGCCACTGATCATCACCCACGGCTGGCCGGGCTCGGTGATCAAGTTCATGAGTCAGCATATATCCGCGCGAGACCCTCCGCCCCTCGCGGCGCTGGGTCGATCGGTGGATGCC
>DATHNU010000810.1:0-2516 GCA_035485695.1 Reyranella sp.
GCGCATGGCGCGCAACCAGGGCTGGACCGAGGACGAGTTGTCGGAGGCGCTGATGCATCTCTGCGGCTATATCGGCCTGCCCTCGGTGCGCGAGGCGCTGCTGACGGCCAAGGAAGTGTTCGAGGAGATGCACAAGGAATAGTTCCCGCCGGACACCACTCGAGTTCCTCTCCCCCGCTAGGGGGAGAGGCTAGGTGAGGGGGCAACGACGTGCGTATCCCCCTCACCCAACCTCTCCCCCTGGCGGGGGAGAGGAGCCTGAGGGGAAGGCGTGAGAGCACGAGGTACGCAATGCTGTTGATGACGACGAGCGATCTGCCTCTGAAGCGGATCGCCCGCGGCAAGGTGCGCGACGTCTACGAGGTCGAGGGCGACCGGCTCCTGCTGGTGGCGACCGACCGGGTGAGCGCCTACGACGTGGTGATGGCCGAGCCGATCCCGATGAAGGGCGCGGTGCTGACGCAGGTGAGCGCCTGGTGGTTTCGCCAGCTGGGCGATGCCGTGCGGCATCACATGATCTCGGCCGATGCCGACGAGATCGCAGCCGCCGTGCCCGCTTTGAAGCCGCATCGCGATCAACTCGCCGGCCGCGCCATGCTGTGCCGGCGCGGCACGGTCTTTCCCATCGAATGCGTGATCCGCGGCTATCTCTCGGGCTCGGCCTGGCGCGAATATGCCAAGGACGGCACCCTGGCCGGCGAGAAGCTGCCACCCGGCCTCAGGGAAAGCGACCGGCTCGATCCGCCGATCTTCAGCCCCGCCACCAAGGCCGAGAGCGGCCATGACGAGAACATCACCGTGGGCCGCATGCGCGAGGAGCTGGGCGCCCAGGTGACGGCGGAGCTCGAGCGGCTCACGCGCATCGTCTATACGCGCGGTCGCGACGTCGCGCTCAAGCAGGGCATCATCATCGCCGATACCAAGTTCGAGTTCGGACGCGCGAAGTCGGGCGAGATCCTGCTGATCGACGAGGTGATGACGCCGGACAGCTCGCGCTTCTGGCCCGCTGACGGATATGCGCCCGGCAGGCCGCAGCCCAGCTTCGACAAGCAGCCGCTGCGCGACTGGCTCGACGTCGAGCGTCATGCCGGCCGCTGGAACGGCGATGCGCCCGCGCCCAAGCTGCCGCTGGAGGTGGTCGAGGCCACCAGCGAGCGCTATCGCGAGGCCTATCGGCGGCTGACCGGCGCCGAGCTCGCCGTGTCGTGAGCGACGCCGACGCCAGGAATTGGCGTGCGCTCAACCGTGCCAAGTGGGATGAGCGGGTCGCCGTGCATCTCAAGCCCGCGGGCTACGACCTGAAAGCCCTGCGCGCCGGTCGCGGTGCGCTCAATCCCGTCGAGGAGGCCGAGATCGGCGTGGTGAAGGGGCTGCGGGTGCTGCATCTGCAGTGTCACTTCGGCGCCGATACGCTCTGCCTCGCCCAGCGCGGCGCGACGGTGGTCGGGCTCGATTTCTCCGGCCCGGCGATCGATGCGGCGCGCGCGCTCGCGGACGAGCTCGGCCTTTCCGACCGCGCGTGCTTCGTGCAGGCCGATCTCTACGACGCGCCCGACGCCATCGCCGAGCCCGCGTCGTTCGACCTGGTCTACACGAGCTGGGGCGTCACCTGCTGGCTGCCCGACATCCGGCGCTGGGCCGAGATCGTCGCGCACTTCCTGAAACCCGGCGGGCGATTCTACTACGCCGACGCGCACCCCGCGGCCTATGTCTTCGACGACGTCGCTAAGGATAGCGACGGCAGGCCCGGCTATTTTGCGCCCTACTTCGAGCGCCGGCCGATCGTCATGGCCGACCACAGGGACTACGCCGATCCGACGGCGCGTTTGGCGAATGCCACCAGCGTCGAATGGCTGCATCCGCTGTCCGACATCCTGGGCGGCCTGATCGACGCGGGCCTGTCGCTCGACTGGCTGCACGAGCACGCCCAGGTGCCGTGGCGCATGTTCGAGATGCTGGTGCAGAAGGACGACGGCGACTGGCACTGGCCCGACAGGCAATGGCTGCCGCTGGCCGTCTCCCTGCAGGCAAGCCGCCCTTAGGGCAGCGTCCGAAAAGATGAAACGCTACCCCCTCATCCTGAGGAGCATCGCGCAGCGATGCGTCTCGAAGGATGGGCAACCTGCCTTGTCGTTGCCGACCCTTCGAGACGCGCACTACTTGCGCTCCTCAAGGTGAGGTGATTGTGTCGAAGCGGAACGTATTCTAACCCCGCTTCGGCAGGGTGAAGCGTGCGTCGAGCAGCCGCTTCTCCAGGACCGGAACGCCGGCTTCCGTGTTGCCCGCCTGGCAGTCGCTGATGGCGGCGATGGCCGAAAGGTCGGGGAAGGGGCGCCCCAGGCCCGTATAGGCGAGATAGCGCAGGTAGAGGTTGGAGAGCTCGAGGCAATACGCTCTGTCATCACCCTGGGCGTGGACCATGGCGGGCGGGACAAACACGCAGGCCAGAAGCGGCAGGAACTTGCGGATCAAGGGACGGTCGTAAGCTGCGTGACGCTACAAATCCAGACGGCGCA
>DATHNU010000811.1:0-8590 GCA_035485695.1 Reyranella sp.
CCGGAGCGTA
Source organism: Reyranella sp. (assembly GCA_035485695.1). GTDB lineage: Bacteria > Pseudomonadota > Alphaproteobacteria > Reyranellales > Reyranellaceae > Reyranella. The sequence goes on from DATHNU010000811.1 coordinate 11, forward strand.
CCGGGCTCACCAACGACGACATGGTGCACGCCGACACCGCGCTTTCGATCCCGCTCAACCCGCAATTCTCCTCGCTCAACATCGCCCAGGCGGTGCTGCTGGTGGCCTATGAATGGGCGGCGGCGGGCGAGGGCACGCCGGCCGAGCGCCTGTCCGAGCATGCGACGCGTCCGGCGACCAAGGACGAACTTCTGAACCTTTTTGCGCATCTCGAGCGCGCGCTCGACCAGTCGGGCTTCCTGCGCAACAAGGCGATGCGGCCGGCCATGGTGCACAATCTGCGCGCCTTCCTGCAGCGCGCGGCGATGACGGAGCAGGAGGTGCGCTCCTTCCATGGCGTCATCAAGTACCTGGCAAAACACAAGCACAGCGAGGAGTGAGCATGTCCACCACCGCCAAGGTCTCCTGGGTCGACGGCGCCCTGTTCGTCGCCGAGGGCGGCAGCGGCCATACGCTCACGATGGACGGCGCGCCCGACATTGGCGGTCGCAACCTCGCCTCGCGGCCGATGGAGGTCGTGCTGATGGGCATGGGCGGCTGCACCGCGATCGACGTCGTCGCCATGCTGAAAAAGCAGCGCCAGGATATCGAGGGCGTCGAGGTCTCCCTGGTCGCCGAACGCGCCGACGACCATCCCAAGGTTTTCACGTCGGTGAAGCTCGTTTACACGGTGCGCGGCCGCAAACTGAGCAAGGCGCTGATCGAGCGGGCGGTGAGCCTCAGCGACGAGAAATACTGCTCCGCCACGGCGATGATCAAAAAATCGGCCAATGTCAGCCATGAGGTGGTGCTGGTCGAGATCTAAACCCTTGAGATTAAAGGAAGAACGCCTGCTTGACTAAGCTGCGGTCGAAAGTATGTTCCGCCCTTCTCCGGAGAACGTGGCTGCGGGCCTTTCAGGCCCTCATCCCGCCCCGACAAGCCCGCTCTAACCAGCGGGTTGTCGGACCCAGGCCTATCCGGACAACAGCGTCATACGACGCATAACGACGGAGTATCCGCGTGAGCAAACGCGCGCAAGCGAAGTACAAGATCGACCGCCGCCTCAGGGTGAACCTGTGGGGCCGTCCCAAGAGCCCGATCAACAAGCGTGAATACGGTCCCGGCCAGCACGGCCAGGGCCGCCAGAAGCCGACCGACTACCGCCTGCAGCTCATGGCCAAGCAGCGGCTGAAGGGCTACTACGGCTCGGTCTCGGAACGCCAGCTGCGCCGCTATTATCTCGAGGCCGTGCGCCGCAAGGGCGACACCGGCGAGAACCTGGTCGAGCTGCTGGAGCGCCGGCTGGACGCCGTCATCTACCGCATGAAATTCGCCATCACCGTGTTCGCCAGCCGCCAGCTGGTGAGCCATGGCCACGTCAAGGTCAACGGCAAGCGGGTCAACATCGCTTCGTACCTGGTCAAGGACAACGACGTGATCGAGCTCACCTCGAAGGCCAAGGAGATGGTCCGAGTGCTGGAGGCCACGCAAACCGCCGAGCGCGACGTGCCGGAATACGTCACCGCCGACCACAAGGACATGAAGGGCACCTACGTGCGCGGGCCGAAGCTCGCCGACGTGCCCTATCCGGTCCAGATGGAGCCGTCGCTGGTGGTCGAGTACTACAGCCGTTAACCCAGGCGCTGCAAAAGCAGAGGCTGAGACGAGAAACCCGCCCTTTTGTGGCGGGTTTTTTGCATAAGAAATCCTGGATAGGATGGCGGTTCCGACTGTCCGGGCGGGGTGAGCTAGGCATATAATTACTCCTTGGGGTAGGGGCACTGGAGAGTCTGGGATGAGCATGGTCCGTGTGGCGGTCTTCGCAGTGATCGCGGTTGCGGTCGGCGGGGCGGCTTATGTTTATCGTGAGGAGGTTGCCCAGCGGCTGGGCTTGGGCGCGTCGGCAAGCGCTGCCGAAAAAGGTTCGGCCAGTCCGGCCGCCATGGCGCAGCCGCAGGGACGGCGCGGGCGGGCCAACCCGGCAGGGGCTGTGCCGGTGGTCGTCACATCGGTCGAGCCCAAGGCCATGCCGATCATCATCGAAGCCGTCGGCACGGTGCAGTCGATTTCCTCGGTCCAGCTCAAGTCGCGCCTCGACAGCCAGATCATGAAGGTCCATGTCGAGGAAGGGGCGCTGGTCAAGGAAGGCGACCTGCTGTTCGAGCTCGATGCGCGCACCTTGAAGGCGCAGCTCTCCCAGACCGAAGCGCAGATCCGCAAGGACCAGGCCCAGCTTGAGCAGGCCAAGCGCGACACGGTGCGCGCCGGCGACCTGCTGACCAAAGGAGCAGGCACGGTCGTCCAGCGCGACACCAACGTTACGGCGCAGAGGGCGGCCGAGGCGCAGCTCGAAGCCGACGAGGCCATGCGCCAGAATATCCTGGCCCAGATCACCTACAGCGAGATTCGCGCGCCGGTCTCGGGTCGCATCAGCTCGATCCCCTACAAGGCCGGCACCACGTTGCGCGTCGGCGACAACACCGCCACGGCCGTGCTCGCCACCATCAACCAGGTCGACCCGATCTTCGTCTCTTTCGCCATCCCGCAGGTCTTCCTCACCGACCTGCGCGCGGCCATGGCCAAGGGCGGCGTCAAGGTCAACGCGGTGATCGACGACGACCACAAGCAGTCGGGCGTGATCGCCTTCATCGAGAACACGGTCGACCCCAATACCGGCACCGTGACGGCCAAGGCGCGCATCGCTAATGCCAACGAGGGCCTGTGGCCCGGCCAGTTCGTCAAGGTCGAGGTGGTCCTCGGCATCGAGCCCGAGGCCCTGTCGGTTCCGGCGGCGGCGGTCCAGCTCGGGACGCAGGGTCCCTACGTATTCGTCATCAAGGACGGCAACACGGCCGAAGTCCGCCCGATCGGCATCAAGCGTACGCAGTACGGCGAGTCTGTGGTCGGTAGCGGGCTCAAGGCCGGGGAGTCGATCGTGATCGACGGCCAGTTGCGCCTGGTCAACGGCGCTTCCGTCACCGTCCGGCAACCCGAAGTCGCCAAGCCGCCCCCCGCGCCGAACGAGCCGCCCAAGCCCGCGCCGCCGCGCGGCTAACCCGCAGTCGGGGTTCCTCCATCATGTCCGCGCTTTGCATCCGCCGTCCGGTGATGACCATCCTGTTGATGGCGTCCTTCATCATCGCCGGCATCTTTGGCTACAAGAACCTTCCCGTCGCTGCGGTGCCGCGCGTCGACTTCCCGACCATCCAGGTGACGGCCCAGCTTCCCGGCGCCAGCCCCGAGACGATGGCGGCCTCGGTCGCTTCGATCCTCGAGCGGCAATTCTCGGCCATCGCCGGCGTGACGACGATGACGTCGACGTCGTCGCTCGGAAACACCTCGATCGTCCTGCAGTTCGACCTCAACCGCAACATCGACGGCGCCGCGCTCGACGTGCAGTCGCAGATTTCCGCCGCCATGCGTCGCCTGCCGATCGAGCTGCCGACGCCGCCCAGCTTCCGCAAGGTCAACCCCGCCGATTTCCCCATCCTGTTCCTGTCGCTCAAATCCTCGCAGGTGCGGCTGTCGGACATCGATGCCTTCTCCAATCGCGCCATCCTGCCACGCATTTCGACCCTGCCCGGTGTCGCGCAGGTGCTGATCTTCGGCTCGCAGAAATACGCCGTGCGCGTGCGCGCCAACCTCGACCAGCTTTCGGTGCGCGGCCTGACGCTGAACGAGCTGCAGAACGCCATCGTCAACGCCAACTCGACCAAGCCGCTCGGCGCCATCGCGGATTCGAAGCAGAACGCCATCCTCGACGCCACCGGTCCGCTCAACAAGGCGGTCGACTACATGCCGGTGGTCGTGGCGTTCCAGAACGGCGCACCGGTGCGCATTTCCGATGTCGCCACGGCGATCGACAGCGTCGAGAACGACAAGATCGCGAGCTGGCTCGATGGCACCCGCGCCATCCTGCTCGCCGTCTACCGCCAGCCCGACGCCAACACCGTCGAGGTGGTCGACAGGGTGAAGGCGATGCTGCCGGCCATCCAGGTCGAGCTGCCGAGCGGCGTCGAGATCGCCGTGCTCAACGACCGCTCGGTCTCGATCCGCGACGCCATCGAGGACGTACAGTTCACGCTGATGCTCTCGGGCGTCCTGGTCATCATCGCCATCTACTTCTTCCTGCGCAGTTTCCGCGCCACCCTGATTCCCGCCATCGCCCTGCCGATCTCGGTCATCGGCACCTTCGCCGGCATGTATTTGTGCGGTCATTCGATCGACAATATCTCGCTGCTGGCGCTGACCCTCGCCGTGGGCTTCGTGGTCGACGACGCCATCGTCATGCTGGAGAACATCGTCCGCCATATCGAGGCGGGCGAGAAGCCGATGGATGCCGCCTTCAAGGGCTCGAAGGAAGTCGGCTTCACCATCGTCTCGATGACGCTGTCGCTGGTCGCCGTGTTCATTCCCGTGCTGTTCATGGGCGGCGTCGTCGGCCGCATGTTCAACGAGTTCGGTATGGTCATCAGCATAGCCATCCTGATCTCGGGCGTCGTGTCGCTCACCCTCACGCCCATGCTGTGCTCGCGGCTTCTGAAACCGATCGACCACCACGAGAAGCACAACTTCCTGCTGCGGCTTTTCGAGTGGAGCTTCAACAAGGTGACCGACGGCTACGGATGGGCCCTGAAGCGGACCGTCGCCATGCCGCGCCTGGTGCTGGCCATCACGCTTGGCACGTTCGTGCTGACGGTCATTCTCTTCCAGGCCATCCCCAAGGGCTTCTTCCCGTCCGAGGATATAGGCCAGCTGAGCGGCTCGACCGTCGGACCGGACGATGCCTCCTTCGACGCCATGGTGGCCCGCCAGGGCGTGGTGGCGGAGATAATCAAGCGCGATCCCGACGTCGTCTCCGTGATGTCCACCGTGGGCGGCGGCAACGCCGCAAACACGGTCAACTCCGGCCGTATCTTCGTCGCGCTGCGGGCGAAGCCGGAGCGCAAGGCGAGTGCGCTCGAGGTCATGGCCCGCCTGCGCCGGGCCACCGCGAACGTGCCCGGCATCAACATCTTCTTCCAGCCCGTGCTGTCCATCAACATCGCCACGACGCAGACCCGCGCCCAGTACCAGTTCGGCATGCGCTCCAGCGACCTTGCTGCGTTGCGCACTTATGCTCCCCAGATGGAAGAGCGCATGAAGCGTCTGACCGACATCGTCGACGTCAATTCCGACCTCCAGGTGCGGGCGCGCTCGACGGTCATCGATATCGATCGCGACAACGCCTCCCGACTCGGCCTGTCGATCGACCAGATCCGCCTGCTGCTCTACTCGGCCTACGGCGTGCGCCAGGTCTCGACCATCTACGCGCCCGACGACACCTACCAGGTGATCCTCGAGGTCGACCCGAAATATGCCGACACCAACGAGGTGCTGCGCCGCATGCAGGTGCGCACGCCGACCGGCGGGCTGGTGCCGCTCGACACCGTGGCCAGGAGGTCCGACAAGCCGACGTCGCTCACGGTCAACCACATCGCCCAGCTTCCGGCGGTCATGATCTCCTTCAACCTGCCGCCCGGCGTGGCGCTCGGCGAGGCGGTGAAATCGATCCAGGAAGTGGCGGCCGAAGTGGGCCTGCCGGCCCAGATCGCCACCAGTTTCGAAGGCAGCGCGCAGGTCTTCCAGCAGGCCGTCGCGAACCAGGGCATGCTGCTGTTCGCCGCCGTGCTGGTCATCTACATCATCCTCGGCATCCTCTACGAGAACTTCATCCATCCGCTCACCATCCTGTCGGGCCTGCCGTCGGCCGGCATCGGTGCGCTGATCACCCTGATGCTGTTCGGCATGGATCTGAGCGTCATCGCCATGATCGGCGTCATCATGCTGATCGGCATCGTCAAGAAGAACGCCATCATGATGGTCGACTTCGCCCTGGTGCGCCGTGCCCAGGGCGCGCCGGCCGAGGTGGCGATCGTCGATGCGGCGCTGCTGCGCTTCCGCCCCATCATGATGACCACGACCTGTGCGCTGCTGGGCTCGCTGCCGATCGCGCTGGGCGCCGGCGCCGGCGCCGAACTGCGCCAGCCGCTGGGCGTTACCGTGGTCGGCGGCCTTCTGGTGTCGCAGGTCCTGACGCTGTTCATCACGCCGGTGGTCTATATCTGGTTCGACCGGCTGCTGGGCGTGAAGTTCGGCGACCTGCGGATCTTCCGCCGCAGGCGCGACAAGACGACCCCGCACCCGGCCGAATAGCGGCGGCTGGCCATGAGCGAGGACATCGGCGCCTTCGTGCCCGGTCCGCGCGTGCGCATCGAGGGCCGCGCCGGCGGGCCGCTCGCGGGCCTCACCTTCGCCGCCAAGGACCTGTTCGACGTCGCGGGCGTGCCGACCGGCGGCGGCAATCACGACTGGCCGACCGGCCGCCCGGTACCGACACGGCATGCGTGGGCTGTCCAGACCCTGCTCGATGCCGGCGCCACCCTGATCGGCAAGACCATCACCGACGAGGTCTCGCTTGGCATCCTGGGCGAAAACGCCTTCGACGGCACGCCGGTGAACGTCCGTGCGCCCGGCCGCGTGCCGGGCGGCTCCTCGTCGGGTTCGGCCGCTGCCGTTGCTGCCGGGGTCTGCGACACCGCGCTGGGCACCGACACCGGCGGCTCGGTGCGCGTGCCGGCGAGCTTCTGCGGGCTCTACGGCATCCGGCCGACGCATGGCCGCCTCGACGTCACGGGCATGCTGCCGCAGGCGCCGACCTCGGATACGACCGGCTGGTTCGCACGCGACGCCGCGACCTTCGCCCGCGTCTCCGCGGCGATGCTGGGCGAGGCCATCCCGACGGCGCTGCCGACCCGGTTGATCGTGGCCGTGGATGCCATGGGCTTTGCCGATGCCGATGTCGCCGCAGCCCTGAAGCCGATGGTGGACAAGCTCGGCGGCCTGTTGGGCGACATCCGCGAGGAGGTGATGGCACCGCCCGGCCTGTCGGTGTGGGCGCGGGCGCAACGCACGCTGCAGCCCCACGAGGCCTATACGACGTTCAAGGACTGGCTCGACGAGCGCAATCCGCGCTTCGCGTTCTCCGTCGCCAAGAACCTGGTAATGGGCGCGCTGATCCCCGAGAGCGAGCGCAGCTGGGCCAACCTGATGCGCCAGGAAGCGCGTGGGCGCATGGCGTACCTGTTGCCGGTCGGCACCATCCTGTGCCTGCCCACGACGCCGTTTCCCGCGCCGCTGCGCGGCCAGAGACTGTCGGTGCTCGATCCGCTGCGCGATCGCATCACCTGCCTGTGTGCCCAGGGCGGGCTGGCCGGCCATCCGCAGGTCAGCCTCCCAGGGGCGACGGTTGACGGGCTGCCGGTCGGCCTGTCCATCATCGGTCCGCGTGGCAGCGACGCCACCCTGGTGGCCGTGGCGCAGGCCTTCGAGAAAGCGGGGAAGACAGCGACGTGAAGGATCTGACGCCGAACCTCCCGGAAATCGTCGAGGAGGTCCGTGGATTGTTCGAACGGTACGAGCAGGCGCTGATCGACAGGAACGTCGACGTGCTTGATACCACCTTCTGGAACAGTCCGCACACGATCCGTCTCGCCAACTACGAGCACGGCTACGGCTTCGACAGGATTCACGCCCATCGCGTGGCGCGTCCGCCGGGTCCCGGCACCAAGGAGAAGCGCCATCGCCTCGATATCGTGACGGTGGGCCGGGACATCGCCACGGTGACCCTGGTCTACAAGGTGCGGGACAAGGACCTGGTCGGTCGCCAGATGCAGACCTGGGTGCGCTTTCCCGATGTCGGCTGGAAGGTGATCGCCGCCCACGTCTCGACAATAGACAAAGAACCAATCTTGTGAGGAAACGATGAACACGCCCGCACCGGCATCCCTGGGCAACGTGATCGCGGTCGACAATGCGTGGGTGGCAAAGGGGACCGAGGAGGCGCTTGAGCCTGCGTTGCCGATCGTCGATCCGCACCATCATCTGTGGCAGCGGCCCGGCAATGACTACATGTTCCACGACCTGCTGACCGACACGCAGACCGGTCACAACATCGTGGCCACGGTGTTCGTCGACTGCCATTCGATGTACCGCAAGTCCGGCCCGGCTGAACTGCGCTGCATCGGCGAGACAGAGTTCGCCAATGGCGTGGCGGCGATGTCGGCCAGCGGCATCTACGGTAATCTGCGCGCCTGTGCCGCCATCGTGAGCCATGTCGACCTGCGGCTGGGCACCAGGGCCGGCGCGGTGTTCGATGCCCAGATCGCCGCCGGCAATGGCCGCTTCATCGGCATTCGCTACCAGACCGGCCTCGACAAGGATCCTGGCATCCGGCCGGTCAGAACCAATCCGACTCCCGGCCTGATGGCGGACAAGACATGGCGCGAGGGCTTTGCCGAGCTCGCGCGGCGCGGCCTCACCTTCGACGCCTGGGCCTACCATCCACAGCTCGCCGAGGTCGGCGATCTGGCCGCGGCCTTCCCCGACACCCAGATCGTGCTCGACCATATCGGCGGCCCGTTGGGCTACGCCTCCTACGCCAGCCGCCACGACGAGGTCTTCGCCACCTGGAAGAAGTCGATGGCCGAGCTGGCGCGCCGGCCCAACGTCACCGTCAAGGTGGGCGGGCTTGGCATGGCGATGGGCTGGTTCGATTTC
>DATHNU010000812.1:0-6220 GCA_035485695.1 Reyranella sp.
GCGCCCGCCGGCCCGCGCCTGCGCGCCGATCGCGAGGAGCGGGTGCGCATGACGCGGCTGCGTCGCACCATCGCCAATCGCCTCAAGGAAGCGCAGAACACCGCGGCCATGCTCACCACCTTTAACAAGGTGGACATGACGGCGGTCATGACCCTGCGCGACCGGCTGAAGGAGGACTTCGAGAAGAAGCACGGCGCGCGGCTGGGCTTCATGTCGTTCTTCGTCAAGGCCTGCATCGCAGCCCTCAAGGAGCTGCCGTCGGTCAATGCCGAGATCGAGGGCGACGATCTCGTCTACAAGAATTACTACGATATCGGCGTCGCCGTCGGCACGCCGCAGGGCTTGGTCGTGCCGGTGCTGCGCGATGCCGACATGCTGTCCTTCGCCGGGGTCGAGAAGGGCATCGCCGAGCTTGGCCACAAGGCGCGCGACGGCAAGCTCACCATCGCCGACCTGACCGGCGGCACTTTCACCATCTCCAACGGCGGCGTCTACGGCTCGCTGATGTCGACGCCGATCCTCAATCCGCCGCAGTCGGCCATCCTCGGCATGCACAAGATCCAGCAGCGCCCCATGGCCGTGGGCGGCGAGATCAAGCTGCGGCCGATGATGTATCTCGCCGTCTCCTACGACCACCGTATCATCGACGGCCGCGAGGCGGTGCTGTTCCTGGTGCGTGTCAAGGAATGCATCGAGGATCCCGAGCGGCTGTTGCTGGGGGTTTGAGGGGCGCCCACATGTCGCTACGACAAAACTGTCATCCCGAGCGCAGCGAGGGACCTTTGATCAAGCGCCGAGAAAGTTCCCTCGCTGCGCTCGGGATGACAGCGTTGCTGCCGCAGGTGGTGTAGCGTCATGGCAAACGAATCCTTCGACCTCGTCATCATCGGCACCGGTCCGGGCGGCTATGTGGCGGCGATTCGCGCCGCGCAGCTCGGCATGAACGTGGCGGTCGTCGAAAAGCGCGCCACCTTCGGCGGAACCTGCCTCAATGTCGGCTGCATTCCGTCCAAGGCGCTGCTGCAATCTTCGCATCTGTTCGAGCAGGCGGGCCACGATCTTGGCGTCCACGGCATCGTGCTCAGCCCACCCAAGCTCGACTTCAGCCAGCTGATGAAGCGCAAGGGCGAGGTGGTGGACGCCACCACCAAGGGCGTGGCCTTCCTGTTCAGGAAGAACAAGATCACCGCGTTCCAGGGCACCGGTCGCATTGAGAAGGCTGGCTCGGTCGTCGTCCTGGGCGACGATGGCGCGATCAAGGATACGCTTGCGGCCAAGAACATCCTGATCGCGTCAGGATCGGAGGTGACGCCGCTGCCCGGCGTCGCCGTCGACGAGAAGAAGATCGTGTCGTCGACCGGCGCGCTCGAGCTTGCCGAGGTGCCGAAGCACCTCGTGGTGGTCGGCGCCGGCATCATCGGGCTCGAACTGGGCTCGGTATGGCGGCGGCTGGGTTCGGAGGTGACGGTGGTCGAGTTTCTCGATCGCATCACGCCGGGTGTCGATGACGAGATCACCAAACAGTTCCAGCGTTTGCTCACCAAGCAGGGGATGAAGTTCAAGCTGAGTTCGAAGGTTACCAAGGCCGAGACGACCGACGCCGGTGTGACCTTGACCGTGGAGCCGGCAAAGGGCGGCGCGGCCGAAACCCTGCAGGCCGATGTCGTGCTGGTCTGCATCGGCCGGCGGCCCCTCGTCGAAGGGCTGGGCCTCGACAAGGTGGGCGTCAAGCTGACCGAGCGCGGCCGCATCGCCGTCGATGCGCACCTCCAGACCTCAGTGCCCGGGATCTACGCCATCGGCGACGTGATCGACGGGCCGATGCTGGCCCACAAGGCGAGCGAGGACGGCATCGCCTGCGTCGAGACCATCGCCGGCCAGAAGGGCCACGTGAACTGGGACCTCGTGCCCTCGGTCATCTACACCCAGCCCGAGGTGGCGTGGGTCGGCAAGACCGAGGAACAGTTGAAGGAAGCAGGCGTTGCCTACAAGGTCGGCAAGTATCCTTTCACCGCCGATCCGCGCAGCCGCGCCAATGGCGCGACGGAGGGTTTCGTGAAGGTGCTGGCCGATAAGGCGACCGACAAGGTCTTGGGCGTGCATATCATCGGCGCCGAAGCCGGCACCATGATCGCCGAATCGGTCATGGCCATGGAGTTCTCCGCCTCGGCCGAGGACATCGGCCGCGTCTGCCACGCCCATCCCACGGTCAACGAGGCGACGAAGGAAGCGGCGCTGGCGGCCTGGGACAAGCCCATCCATCTGTAAGCGCGCGAAGTGGGTTGCAGAAAGTGGTGTCATCCCGAGCGCAGCGAGGGACCCTTCCGTCGCGTTTCAAAGGTCCCTCGCTGCGCTCGGGATGACAGCGAGTTTGGGGTGAGAGGAGCAGGTACGTGCGCAAGCCGCTGATGGCGCTGGCGATCGTGGCCTGCCTGATCATGTCCGTCGTGGGCGGGCTGCTGCCGGTCCTGCAGGGCTGGATCTTCTTCGTGATCGCGCTCTACCTGCTCGCCACCGAGTTCGAGAGCGGGCGTCGCTGGGTGAAGGCCGCGCGCCGCCGTTGGCCATGGCTCGACCGCTGGATCGTCCGGGCCCGCGACCACAAGTGGGCGCCGAGCCATCTCAAGGAATTCGAGGATCTGACGGATCCCTCGAAGTGACGATGCTGCGCAAGCCGCTGATCATCCTCGCCATCGCGCTGCTGCTCGTGCTGGGCACGCTCACCCTGCTGGTGCCGTTCCTCCACGAGGCGTTTTTCCTGTTCGCCTTCTATCTGATGGCCATGGAGTTCGAGACCGGCCGCGCCCTGGTCAAGGACGGGCGCCGGCGTTGGCCGTTTCTGTCCCGGCTGATCGAGCGGGCCCATGGCAGCCGCTGGGCGCCGCGCGCTCTGGGGGAATTCGACGACCTGACAAAGCCGGCGAAATGACCCTTGCGACAGCCTGCCGATTTGGCGGTATGATCGTTTACCCTGTGGAGGAAAACGCATGGATAAGCCGGTAACACCGCGCGGTATCAACCACCTCGTGTTGAACGTCCGCGACATTGAGGAATCGCATCGTTTCTGGACCGAGGTCGTCGGTTTCCGCCAGGTCGGCCAGCTTACCCCGACCAAGGACCGGCCGAACCCGCCCAAGATGCGCTTCTACTCGGGCGTCCGGGAGGACGGCACCAGCCATCATCACGACGTGGCCTTGGTCGAGAACCGCGACCTGCCCAAGCCGCCCGAGAACTGGTCGATGTTCGGTATGCCGTGCGCCGTGAACCACATCGCCATCACGATGCCGTCGCGTGAGGCCTGGCTGGCCCACCTCGCGTACCTGCAGGAGAAGGGCGTGAAATTCGACCGCCGGGTCGAGCACGGCATGACGCACAGCCTCTACATCCACGATCCCAACGGCTACGGCGTCGAGTTCGTGTACGACCTGCCCAAGGATGTCTGGCAGGGCGACATCAATGGCGCGCTGAACTATGTGAAGATCCTGCCGACGGAAGGCGCCGAGGCGCTAGACGATCGCACGCAGGACATCCCGACCTTCAACAAGGAAGCGGCGCCGGCGAAGTAGTCGCGTCAACCCTTGGACGTCAGGCCCTTGTAGACCGCCTCGGCGATCGGCAGCAGCTCCTCGCGGCTCGCTGTGGCGGTCACCGCAAAGCCGAAGCCCTGGTCGATCCAGGCGAAGGTGGCGGCATCGCCGTCCTGCTGGAAACGGAAAGCGGTCTCCGTGCCGTCGGCCGCGCGGACATAGAGGGTGAGGCGCTTGCCGGCGCTGTCCTCGTACATCAGCTGCGCAGCGGCGCCGCTGCCGCCGGGCAACAGGCGTCCGCCCATCAGGCGATAGCCGAACGGCGCGAGATCGGGCGCCTCGAGCTTGTGGCCGAGACGCTTGGACAGCCACTGCAGCAGGTGCGTCTCCTGCGCGACACCCACTTCCACCGGATGCGCCACCTCGACGACGAATGTTCGGTAAGCGGCTGCGGCACCCTGGGCGATCGCCGTGGTCGGCGCTTGCGCTGTCAGGACGGGCTGGCCGGGCCGCAAGCCATTGGCGAACCAGCCGGCGCTCGCGCCGACCACGAAGATCGCGACCGCGGCGGCGATCAGGCTCATGCGTCTGGACAGGCGGGCGCGCCGCGCCGCCTGGATCGTGGCGATGCGCAAGCGGGCGGGGATGGGCTCGGCGGCCTTGGCCTGCAGCTGGGCGCGCAAGCTGGCACGCTGGCGACGCTCCGCCGCGATCCGCTCGCGAAGCTCGGGGTGACGCGCCAGATGCGCCTCGACGGCATCACGGCGCGGCCCGTCCAGGCGCTCGTCGACGAACGCCTGCAACTCGTCTTCGCCAATGGGAACGTCTTCGCCCGTCATTTCACTCTCCGCAGCAGGGTGACGGGGCCGTGCTCGACGATCGAGCGCAACCTTTGTCTTGCCCTGGACAGTCTCGACATCACCGTGCCGATCGGCACGCCGACGACGCGCGCCGCCTCCTCGTAGGAAAAATCCTCGACGCCGATCAGCAACAGCAGTGACTTCTGCTCCTCCGGCAGCTGCTCGAGCGCCGCCAGCACGTCACGCGCTTCGAGCGCCGTCTCCTGGCGCGCTGCCGTCTCACGATGGTCGTCCTCGTCGATCTCCACCTCTGCCCCGCGCCGCCGGGCCTGCCGATAGGCGTCTATGTGCAGGTTGCGCAGGATGGCGAACAGCCAAGTGCGCAGCTCGCCGTCGGCGCGCCGCGAAGTCCAGCGCGACAGCGCCCGTTCGAGTGTGTCCTGCACAAGGTCGTCGGCCGCGGCGTGGTTGCGCAGCAGCGCATAGGCGTAGCGGCGCAGCGCCGGTATCAGGGGTTCGAGCAAGGCGCCGGGATCGGCCATCGTGTTCAGTCTAGGGAAAGGGACGCCGGCAGGCACGCCGCCGGCGGCTCTTTCTCAGGCCGGACCGTCAGGGCTTGGCGATGTGCCAGGCGCCATTCATGAAGCCGTCGCCCGTGGTGTCGCCGGGCTTGGTGTCCTTGGCCCAGCCGTAGACCGGCTTGCCCTTGTAGGCCCACTGCTTCAGCCCGTCGTCGCGCACGACGACGGTCCAGTCGCCGGCACCCTTGGCGTTGTCGGCGACGAGCGCCGGCGGCCAGTTGGTGGCGCACTGACCGTTGCATGCCGATTTGCCGGCTGTGTCCTTGTCGAAGGTGTAGAGCGTCATTCCCTTGGCGTTGACGAACATGCCGCTCTTGGCCATCGGCGGTGTCATGGTGGCCGGTTCGACAGCAAGGGCAGCGCCCGCGGCAAGCGCCACGGCGACGAAGGCGGAAAAAGCGAGCGACTTCAGCATGATATCTCCTCTGCAGGCGTTGGGCTGCAGGAAGGAGACGACGGCGGCGCGGATTTATTCCACGGTGCGCGGATTTTCTTTTCGACGCCTCTGCGCCCGCCGTCGCCAACCGAAGCCTGGCATTGACCGCGACAGGGCATACGCTTAACGTGTTAATAATAACTCCGCCGATCAAGGAGTGACGGGATGGAAACGACGACGAGCGCCGCCGGTGACGTTGGCACCGGGTTTGGCCGGCCGCCTGGCAGCTACATCAAGTCGCTGACCGAGGTCGGTCCGGGCACGCCGATGGGCAACCTGCTGCGCCGTTACTGGCATCCGGTCGGACTGGGCTCGCATGCCACCACCACGCCACGCGAGGTCCGGGTGCTGGGGGAAGACCTGATCCTGTTCCGTGACAAGACCGGTCGGCCGGGACTGGTGCAGGCCCGCTGCGCGCATCGCGGGACCACTCTCTATTACGGCAAGGTCGAGGAACGCGGCATTCGCTGCTGCTATCACGGCTGGCTGTTCGACGTCGAAGGGCGTTGCCTCGAACAGCCCTGCGAACCCGAAGGCGGCGTGTTCCGTGACCGCGTGCGCCAGCCTTGGTATCCCGTGCAGGAACTTTACGGCCTGATCTTCGCCTACATGGGCCCACCCGAGAAGAAGCCGGTGCTGCCGCGCTACGAATGCCTGGAAGTCCTCGACGCGGGCGAGTTCATCGATGCCGACGACAGCAGCATCGGCAGCGGCGGCCCGCAGATCGTGCCCTGCAACTGGCTGCAGCATTTCGAGAATGTCGTCGATCCCTATCATGTCGTCGTCCTGCATGGCACGCATAGCGGGCCGCAATTCTCGGAGATGATGGCGCGCATGCCGGACGAGGTGCGGTTCGAGCGCACGCCGCTCGGCGTC
>DATHNU010000813.1:0-11460 GCA_035485695.1 Reyranella sp.
ACCGCCAGCCCTTCGAGGCCGAGGAATTCGCCCAGATGATCATCGACCATTTCGACACGGTCTATCGCGAGGGCAGCGAGAACGGCCGCGTGATGTGCATTGCGCTCCATCCCTACATGATGGGGGCGCCGCACCGGCTAAAGCATCTCGACCGGGCGCTGGCCTATATCCGCAAGCACAAGGACGCCTGGGTCTGCACCGCCGAGGAGATCCTGGATTGGTACGTGGCCAACGGGCTGAAACCCTACCAGCAGCATCTCGGCAAGGAGGCGTGAGATGAGCCCCTCCTCCGTTCCCAAGAACCCGCCGCCGCTCAAGCCCGGGATGGACAATCCCTGGTACGATTATTCGCCGTTTCCGCTCCGGCCCAAGCTCACCTGGCCGCGCAACGCGCGGGTCGCCTCCTTCGTGCTGCTGCATCTCGAATACTGGGAGCTGATCGCGGACGAGAGCAGTCACAGGGATCCACGCCTTGCCGGCGAGTTCGGCAGCTACGTGCCCGACTATCGCATCTGGACACAGCGCGAGTACGGCAATCGCACCGGCATCTTCCGGGTGCTCGACGTGCTCGACCGCTATCAGGTGCGCGCTGGCGTCGCCGTGAACGCGCTGGCGGCCGAGCGCTATCCCTACCTCATCGAGCAGTTCAAGAAGCGCAAGTACGAGTTCATCGCGCACGGCCATTCGGCCAGCCGCATGATCACCTCGAAGATGAGCGAGGCCGAGGAAAAGGCCGAAATCGCCGAAGCCATCGCCGCCGTCGAGAAGGCGGCGGGCGAGCGGCCCAGGGGCTGGCTGGGCCAGGACTATGGCGAGAGCCAGCGCACGCCCCAGCTTCTGGCCGACGCCGGCCTCGACTACGTGATCGACTGGCCGAACGACGATCAGCCCTACCCGATGAAGGTCGGCAAGAAGTTCGTCTCGATGCCCAACCAGCCGGAATGGGACGACGTGCAGCAGCTCTGGCTGCGGCGCATCAACACCACGCGCTATCCCGACCTGGTCGGCGAGGCTTTCGAGCTGCTGCATCACGAAGGCGGCCAGGTGTTCAACCTCTCGGTCCATCCCTGGCTGATGGGCATGCCGCATCGCATAAAATATCTCGACGAGGCGCTGCGCCGGATCGAGCGTTTCGGCAATGTCTGGCAGACGACGCCCGGCGAGATCGCCCAGCACTACATCGACACGATGATGGGCTGACACGGACCGCGGGCCTCCAGGCCCGCCTCTCCATCTTTGCTGGGAGCGTGCAACCGCGGCGGAGTAACCTCCGCCTAGAGTTGCGCATCTTTCTATGCCAGCAGCACATGAGCGCCACTGGAGTGGCGCGCTCCCAGCTATGAGCGGGCCTGGAGGCCCGCGGTCCAAATGACACCTAGCGCGGCGTACAGAAGGGCAGATCGGCCATCACGCGATAGACCGGCGCCTCGCTCTCGCCGTCGCTCATCGGAACGATTCCCACCCCGAGATAGCTGCCGGGCGAGTCGGGCTCCAGCGCCGCGGCCACGATGCCCGCCGCCGGTTGGTTCATCGGCACGAACAACGCGCCCGCCGGCACGTCGATCGTCGAAGGACGAAGCGTCACGCTTATCGACTGATCGGGATTGATCGATTCGCGGCTGCGGCTGGAAACCGGGCCGAGACGTTGCACGTCATAGGCCTCGACCGCGACCTTGCCGGCAACCGTCACCTCGCAGGTCCGTACTTCGTTCAGCGCCAGGCGTTCGGCGACCGCGTTGCCGCTCCTCAGCACGAGATAACCGCGGGGGCGCGCGCGGTGTTCGATCGCCGTCAGCGTGCGGCTGTCGGCCAGGGTCACCGGCGTCGGCTTGGCCGCACCGCTTTGCGGATCCATCAGCGGCATTTCGAGCGGCCGGCGCGCGATCTTGTGCGAAACGACCAGCGGTCCGCGATCGGCAGCGGCCTCGCGGCGGGCGGCCGCGACGGCGCTGCGCAGGTTGGCGCCTTCGGAAGCCGACGCTTCGAGCAGGGCCTTGGCCAGGAGATAGTGAGTCGACACGCGGCGCTGGTAGCTTTGCAGGCCGATGCCGACGCCGCGGGTTTCGATCAGGTAGGAGACGCTGCCGCGCAGGCCGAAGGTATTGCGTGCGATGCCCGGCGCATTGCCGCCCAGCGACACCAGGCGATCGTCCATGTCGGCGCCCGTCGTCACATAGTCGTGGCTCGAGAGACCGTGGTGGTCCATCGCCGCTTCGAGCGCGGGACGATAAAGGCGATGGGCGATCTCGGTGAGGCTTTTAGGCACGCCGGGATGCGTGGCCTCGAGGATCATGACGTCGACCGCCTGCATGGCGCCGAATTTCTCGACCCAGCGCCAGGCGACACTGAACTCGTGATGGTCGATCACGACGTCCGGCGGCAGGAGCCGCATCGCCGCGTGAAGCGCCCGGGTTTCGGGCTGGCTCAGCAGCAGGTGATCGCGGTTGAGGTCGGAGCCGCTGGCCAGCACGCGCCGATCGGCCGCCGCACCGTCGGGATTGCCGCGCGGCACGATGACGACGCTCAGCCGGGCGAGCAAAGGCTCCAGCTCGCCCGACGACAGGGCTGCCGCCACCGCCAGCATCGCCTCGCCGCCCGCCGGCTCGTTGCCGTGCTGCTGGCCGATCAGCCAGATCACCGGCCGGTCGAGGCGCGCGATGGCGACCGGATCGTCGAGGCCTTCCTGGGTGACGTAGAGCAGCGGCAGGTCGCGGCCTTGCTGGGAATGGCCGAGACTGGCCAACCGCAGGTGACGGGAATTCCCCGCGAGCCCGGTCACGAATGCCGCCAGGTCGTCCTGGCTGGTGAGCGATGGCGTCGCGGCAGCAAAAGCCGGACTCTGCAGAGGCACCTCCTTCAACGCCGGATAGTGAGCCAGAACCGCATCGGTTTGGCGATAGTCGGACGGCGCGCGCTGCGCGACCGCAGGTGCGGCGAGAAAGAGCGCAAGCAGCAGGGCGGCGGCGAGCCTACGCATCATTTATTCCGCCGCTTTCGTGAACCCCTGGTCCTGCCGCAGGCGGAAGAGCCGCACCGCCTCGGCATGAGCCGCCTGCGCTACCGCGGACATCGGCGTGCCGAGCCGGGTCTCCGGTAAAAAATGACCGTAGCGATCCGCACCGCGCACCAGCAGCGCCGAAGGCGTCACCGGCCCGAGCGGCCGCACATGGGCGGGAATGAAGCTGATGCCCAAGCCCATGCGGCGGTCGCTGTTGTCGTTGCCCGGCGAGCAATGGACCAGCGCCGTATGATGGAGAGAAAGCTCACCGGCTTTGAGCGGCATCGGCACGCCCGCCTCGCTGTCGAAACGCCGGCTGATGCCCTGGCCGCGATTGATCATGTTGTACGGTCCTGGCCTGTCGTCGTGCTCGATCATGGGCAGGCGATGCGTGCCCGGAATGACCCTCATGCAACCGGCCAGCTCCGAGGCCTCGGAGAGCGCCACCCAGGCCGTCACATGCTCGAGCGGATCGAGGAAGAAGTAGGCGCCATCCTGATGCCAGCGCACATAGGCCGGCGTGTGTGCCTCCTTGATCCACATCGTCGAGTGATAGACCAGGATGTCGGGGCCGATCGCGTCCTCGACCGCGTCGAGCACCTTGGGATGATGCACCAGCGTGTCCGCCCAGCGATAAAGCAAGTACGACTTGCTCTTCTCCGGGTATTCGAGCGGATGACCCTGCTGCTTTTCCCAGTATTCCAGATCGGTGCGCAGCGCGCGCACCTCTTCGGCATCGAGCACCGGCACCGGAAAGGCGATGCCGTCGCGACCATATTGCTCGACCTGGGCCTGTGACAGAATCTTCGGCATCACGCGCCCTCGCGGTTGGCGGTTGTCCATCGGCAGGCCCTATCGTAGCGTCGCGCCCAAGGAATCAATAAGAGGCTTCACAATGAAAAAGCATATCGGAAAATCCGTTTCGCGGCGCGGCTTCGTGGCCGGCACGACGGCGCTCGCCGCCGGCGGCCTGGGCTTTCCCGAGATCGTGGGCGCGCAGTCGGCGTCGGTGAAGGTCGGCCTGATCCATCCGGTGACCGGCTTCGTCGCCTATAACGGCCAGCAGGGCCGGCTGGGCGGCACCATGGCCGTCGAGGACGTCAACAAGGCGGGCGGCATCAAGGCGATGGGCGGCGCCAAGCTCGAGCCCCTGCTGGGCGACAGCCAGTCCAAGGTCGAGGTCGGCGTGGCCGAAGTCGAGAAGATGAACGAGCAGGGCGTGGCGGCTTACATCGGCTGCTTCCAGAGCCCGGTCACCATTGCCGCCAGCCAGGCCGCCGCGAAGTACGGCACGCCTTTCCTGGTCGATGTGGCAGCGTCGGACGTGGTCGTGAACCGCGGCCTGAAGAACACCTTCCGCCTGATGCCGGGTTTCGGCGTCTGTGTCGACCAGGGCATCGCCTCGCTGGGCGCGCTCAACAAGGCAGCGGGCGGCATCGCCAAGACCGCGGTGATCGTCCACGAATCGGGCGAGTTCGGCACCGGCACGGCCAAGCTTCTGGCCAGCAAGCTGCCGTCGATCGGCATCGAGGCCAAGGAAGTGATCGGCCACGACAATCCGACACGCAACTTCGACAACATCGCGCTGCGCATCCGCTCGCTCGCCCCCGACATCATCATGATGTCGAACTACCAGAACGAATACATGCTGCTGGCGCGCACGCTCTATCAGCAGAAGCTGAACGTCGCCGGCTTCTTCTCCATCCTGGGCGGCGGCTTCAACTACAAGTTCGTCAAGGAGATGCCCGACGTCTCGCAATACATGATGGACGTGAACCACTGGTTCAACCCCAAGAGCGAAGCGGCTCAGGCGCTCAAGAAACGCGTCGAGGCAGGCGGTGCGCTCTTCACCTTCGAGGTCTATCTCGGCTACTCGACGGTGATGCTGCTGGCCGATTCGCTGGAGCGTGCCCGCTCGGCCGACAAGGAGAAGCTCACCGCGGCGGTCGCCAGCTCGACCTTCAAGGCCGATCTGATGCCCTACGGGCCGACCAAGTTCACGAACGGCCAGAATGAGGGTGCGCGGCCCGGGGTCATGCAGTCGCTCAAGGGTGACATCGAGGTGATCGCGCCGGAGGAATTCGCCTCGGCCAAGGCGGTGTTCCCGCGGCCGAAGTTTACCTGAGGCGTGCTCGACTCGGGCATCATCTTCGCCGGCGTCCTGAACGGCCTTTTGGCCGGCGGCATCTATGTCCTGGTCGCCGTCGGCCTGACGCTGATCTACGGCGTCCTGCACATCATCAACTTCGCCCATGGCAGCCTGCTGATGCTGGCCATGTACGCCGTGTTCTTCCTGTGGCGCCTGGTCGGCATCGATCCCTATGCGGCCTTGCCCCTGGTGATCGCCGGGGCCTTCGTCTTCGGCTTTTTCCTCTACCGACTGGTCATCGGCCGCTTCAGCCACGGCCGCGACGAGAACATCCTGCTGATCACGCTGGGCCTCTCCATCGTGATCGATAACGCGGCGCTGCTTTTCTTCGGCGGCGACACCCAGACGATCGACGTGCCCTATGCCGGCGCCCTCGTCGAGATCGGTGCGGCGTTCCTGCCGTTGCCCAAGATCATCTCCTTCGCAGCCTCGCTGCTGATCTGCGCCGCGCTCGGCCTCTACATCGCCAGAAGCGACACCGGCAAGGCGATCCGCGCCGTGGCCAAGGAGCGCCAGGGCGCCCGGCTGGTCGGCATCGACGTCGACACGATCTTCGCCGTCTCCTACGGCATCGGCATCGCCTGCCTGGGCGCGGCGGCGTGCCTCCTGATGCCGACCTATTACGTGACGCCCTCCTCGGGCCATGCCTTCGTCCTGGTCGCCTTCACCATCGTCGTGCTGGGCGGCATGGGCAGCTTTTTAGGCGCCGCAGTCGGCGGCTTCATCATCGGCATCACCGAATCGCTGGGCGGCCTGTTCCTGGGCGAACAGCTGGGCCAGATCGGCATCTCGCTGATCTTCATCCTGATCCTGCTGCTGAAGCCCACCGGCCTGTTCGGGAGCAAGGCATGAGCCGACGTACCCTGCTCTGCCTGGCCGGTCTCGCCGCCGCCGTGATCTTCCCGCTGCTGGCGCCGAACTACCTGGTCAATGTCGGCATGATGGTGTTCTTCATCGCCTTCATCGGTCAGTCGTGGAACCTCGCCGGAGGGTTTGCCGGCCAGACCTCGTTCGGCCACGTCGTGTTCTTCGGCACCGGTGCCTACACCTCGACCATCCTGCAGGTGACCTATGGATGGAACCCCTGGCTCGCCTGGCCGGTCGCCATGGCGGCGGGCGGCGCTGTCGGCTGGATGATCGCGGTGCTGTCGTTCCGTGCCGGCCTGCGCGGCTCCTACTTCGCGCTGATCACGCTGGCCTTCGCCGAAGTCTTCCGCATCCTCGCCAATTCGGTGCCGTTTACCCGCGGCGGCCTCGGCATGCTGATCAAGGCCGACCCGCGGCCGATCAATTTCCAGTTCAGGAACCCGATCTGGTTCTACTACCTGACGCTGCTGCTCTGCGTCGTCTCGATCCTGATCGCCTGGCATCTCACGCGCAGCCGCTTCGGCGCCCGCCTGGTTGCCATCCGCGAGAACGAGGACGCCGCGCGCGCGCTCGGCATCGACGTCTTCGCCGAGAAGGTCAAGGTGCTCACCCTGTCGGGGGCCATGTGCGCGGCCGGCGGCACCTTCTATGCCCAGAAATATCTCTACATCGACCCCAACATCGCCTTCGGCGTCGACAAGTCGGTCGAGATGCTGCTGGTCAGCATGG
This sequence comes from Reyranella sp., assembly GCA_035485695.1. Classification (GTDB taxonomy): domain Bacteria; phylum Pseudomonadota; class Alphaproteobacteria; order Reyranellales; family Reyranellaceae; genus Reyranella. The sequence goes on from DATHNU010000813.1 coordinate 6,744, forward strand.
TGGGCGGCGCCGGCACCATCTTCGGTCCGCTGATCGGCTCGTTTGCGCTCACCGGCATCAATGAGGTGACGCGCTGGCTGGCCAGCGTTGTCCCCGCCCTGAAGAACGTGCAGCCGCTCAGCCTCGTCGTCTACGGCATCATGCTGGTGCTGATCGTGGCCCGCCTGCCCGACGGGTTGATGGGCCTCTTCCGGCGAAGGCCGCGCCATGCGTGACGGGCTTACTCTTCACTCTCTTTTCTTCCTCCTCTCCCCCGCTAGGGGGAGAGGGCGGGTGAGGGGGCTGCGCACGTCGATTCCCCCTCACCTAGCCTCTCCCCCTAGCGAGGGAGAGGAACATGAGAGGAGAGAGGAATATGAAAAGGAAGAAGAAGTGACGCGCCATGCTTGAAGTCCGCGCGCTCTCCAAGTCGTTCGGCGGCCTCAAGGCTGTCGACCAGGCCTCGCTCGACGTGCGCCAGGGCGAGATCGTGGGCCTGATCGGGCCCAACGGGGCGGGCAAGACGACGCTGTTCGCCGCCATTGCGGGCTTCCACGCGCCCGATGCCGGCCGCGTCACCTTGGAAGGCAAGGACATCACCGGCCTGGCGCCGCACAGGATCTGTGCCGCGGGCATGGTGCGCACCTTCCAGATCACCCAGCCCTTCGCCAAGATCAGTGTGCGCGAGAACATCATGGTCGGCGCCTACTTCCATACCGCCAACCGCAGCACGGCCGAACGCGAGGCCGAGGCGGTGGCGGCCACGGTCGGCATGGCCGGCCAGCTCGAGCAGATGGGCGCCGACCTCACCGTCGCCGGCCGCAAGCGGCTGGAGCTTGCCCGCGCGCTGGCCACTGGCCCGCGGCTTCTACTGCTCGACGAGGTGATGGCGGGTCTCAATCCCACCGAGATCGTCGACATCGTCGAGGTCATCAAAGGTATCCGCGCTTCAGGCGTCACGATCCTGCTGATCGAGCACGTCATGCAGGCCGTCACCTCGCTTGCCGAGCGCGTCTATGTGCTGAACCAGGGCCGCATGATCGCGGAGGGCACGCCCGCCTCGATCGCCGAGGACCCCCAGGTGATCGAAGCCTATCTCGGCCACGGCGCCGCCAAGGTGCTGCGTGCCTGAGGTCCGTCATGCTTGAGGTGAGGGCCCTGCGCGCGGGTTACGGCGCCATCGAGGTGCTGCGCGGCGTCGACCTTGCGGTCGGCGCGGGCGAGATCGTGGCGCTGCTGGGCAGCAACGGCGCGGGCAAGTCGACCCTCAACAACAACGTCTGCGGCCTCTACCGGCCGCTCGCCGGCACGATCCGCTTCGACGACACGGAGATCGCGGGCGCACCCTCCATGCGCATCGTCGAGGCCGGGCTGGTTCAGGTGCCGGAGGGCCGCCGCGTGTTTCCCAACCTCTCGGTGCGCGAGAACCTCGAGCTCGGCAGCTACCGCCGCGGCCGCGCCGCGCGGGCGAAGAACCTCGATCACGTGCTGTCGGTCTTCCCTCGGCTGAACGAACGGCTCACGCAAAGCGCCGGCACGCTGTCGGGCGGCGAGCAGCAGATGCTGGCGATCGGCCGCGGCCTGATGGGCGAGCCCCGGCTGCTGATCCTGGACGAGCCGTCGCTCGGCCTGTCGCCGCTGCTGGTCGAGGAGATGTTTGCCTTGATCGGCCGGCTCAACCGGGATGGGCTGGCCATCCTGCTGGTCGAGCAGAACGTCGTGCAGTCGCTCGCCATCGCGCATCGCGCCTATGTGCTGGAGAACGGCCGCATCGCGCTGTCAGGCAAGGCCACCGACCTCGCCCAGGACCCCGAGCTGCGCAAGAGCTATCTCGGCCACTAGCGCAGATTCCGAAATGATGAACCACCCCAACCTCATCCTGAGGAGCATCGCGTAGCGATGCGTCTCGAAGGATGGGCAACCTGCCTTGTCGTCGCCCACCCTTCGAGACGCGCACTGCGTGCGCTCCTCAGGGTGAGGTGATTCTGTCGAAACGGAACATGCTTCAGTCAGCGCGCGAACCTGACCTCGCCGGCCTTCATGCCCAGCCCTTCGATCTGGCCAACGGAAAGGCGGCTGACGGCATCGCCCGTGCCCGGGACACCGGCCACCTTGAGAACGCGCGCGACGGCCTCTTTCGGATCGGCGATGGCTGCGTGATAGAGCGTCTTGTCGCCGCCCGGTTGCGTCACGGCGACCAGCCAGCCACCCGAAGAATGAGTATCGGTCATTCTGGCAGTGTGCCACGGCCGCGCCCGGACTCAAACGGCTTCGCCTGCCACCCAGCCCGACGACCACGCCCATTGGAAGTTGTAGCCGCCCAGCCAGCCGGTGACGTCGACCGCCTCGCCGATCGCGTAAAGGCCCGGCACCTTCCGTGCTTCCATGGTGCGCGAGGACAGCCCGTCCGTGTCGATGCCGCCCACAGTGACCTCGGCTTTGGCGTAGCCCTCGGTGCCGCCGGGCGCGATCTTCCACGCCTTCAGCCGCGCCGCAAGCGCCGCGAGATCACGGCCGCGCAGGTTGGCCATCGTGCCGACAGGCGCCAGGCTTTGCGCCAGCCGCTGCGGCAACAGTTCAGCCAGCACGGTGCGCAGCTCGGCTTTGGGCCGCGTACGCTTGCGCTCCTTCAGGAAGGCGTCCGCGTCGGTATCGGGCAGCAGGTCGATCGAAATTTCCTGACCGTCACGCCAGTAGGACGAGATCTGCAGGATCGCCGGTCCCGACAGGCCGCGATGGGTGAAGAGCATGGCTTCGCGGAAGCCGACACGACCCAAACGGGCCACGACCTCCAGCGACACGCCGCTCAGTTCCGGCACCTCGAGCGTGAACGGCACCAGGGCGGGCCGCGGATCGGCAAGCTTGAGGCCGAAGCGTCGGGCAGTTTCGTGCGCAAAATCTGTCGCGCCCATCTTGGGGATCGACAACCCGCCCGTCGCCAGCACCAGGCTGGCAGCGGTGAAGACGCCATGGTCGGTGTCTACCGTGAAGCGATCGGCCTTCTCGATACCGGCGATGCGATGCGCTACCCGCAGGTCGACGCCGGCCGCCTCGCCTTCGGCCAGCAGCATGGCCACGATCTGGCGCGCCGAGCCGTCGCAGAAGAGTTGGCCCAGGGTCTTCTCGTGCCAGGCGATGCGGTGCCTGTCGACCAGGGCGATGAAATCGTGCTGGGTATAGCGCGCCAGCGCCGATTTGCAGAAATGCGGGTTGCCCGACAGAAAGGCTTCGGGCCGGCTCAGGAGGTTGGTGAAGTTGCAGCGCCCGCCGCCCGAGATCAGGATCTTCTTGCCGACCTTGTCGGCGTGATCCAGCAGCAGCACCCGCCGTCCGCGCTGGCCGGCGCGTATGGCGCACATCAGGCCGGCCGCGCCCGCGCCCGCGACGATGACGTCGAAGTCGCGCCGGTTCACCCCAGCGTCGTCCGCATGATCCAGAGACCCAGCACGAGGCCTGCGAGCGCGCCCACCACCGAGCCGCCGACATAGAGCGCGGTCAGCAGCACTTCCTGGCGTTCCCACAACAGCACGGCGTCGAGCGAGAAGGCCGAGAAGGTGGTGAAGCCGCCCAGGATGCCGGTGGCGAGGAACAGCCGCGTGTGGCCCGCGGCGCCGCCGCGCTCGGCGAACCAGCCGGCGACCAGGCCCATCACCAGCGAGCCCGCGATATTGATGATGAGCGTGTGGTAGGGGAAGTGCGTGCCCATGAGCCGCGACACCCAGATGTTCATGCCGTGGCGGATCGATCCGCCGATGCCCGCGCCGATGAACACCACAAGATACGACATCATCGCCCGCTCCCCTTGTCTCTCTACGGCTTGGTCGCTCGAAACTCCTGGTCCGGAAAAGCCTGTGCATCCGGCACCTTGATCACGATCACGCCGACATTGGCGCTCTTGTGACAGGCGTTGCAGGCGTCGGTGAGCTGGCGATATGCCGCGTCGAAGCGCGGGCCATCGCCCGCTTTGGCGGCTGCCTCGAGATCGTCGAGCGGCTGCTTCACGGTCGCGGCGATGAGCGGGGCGATATCGAACTCCCGCCATTTCGGCACTTGCTTGGCGACGCGCTCGAACGCTTCCTCGAGTTCGTGTCCTTCATAGACGGCATAGGGCCAGTTCTTCTGCTGGCCCGAGAGTCCCAGCTTCAGGTGACGCGGCTGCACCGTCATGGTCATCAGGTCACCGAGGCCCGGCCGGTAAGGCGGCGCCGTCTGGGCCGCGGCCGCCGCCGGAAGGGCGAGAACAAGAGCAAGGATCGAACGGCTGGGCTTCATCGTCGTCTCCCTTGTCAGCACCTGTCGAATTTCGGGCGCCAGTCCGGCAACGCCTTGGCATAGACCAGGGCGATGAGGTTCCTCACGTCAGGAACTCACCGCCGTTCACATGGATCGTCTGGCCGGTGATGAAGGTGCCTTCCGGCCCGACCAGCAGGCGCACCATGGCGGCGATCTCCTCGACCGTGCCAAAGCGCTTCAGCGGGATCGGCCGATTGACCCGGTTGGGCGGCGCCGGCCCGGCGGCGGCACGCGCGGTGTCGATGGCGCCGGGCGAGAGCGCGTTGCAGGTGATCTTGTGCGGCGCGAGCTCGACAGCGAGCGCACGCATCAGCCCTTCGAGCCCTGACTTGGAGGCCGAGACGTGGCAGCGATTGGGCGTGCCGATATGGGTCGAGATGCCGGAGAGCGCCACGAAGGCGCCGCCGCCCCGCGCCACCATCTGCGGGATGATCGCCTTGCCCAG
>DATHNU010000814.1:0-4507 GCA_035485695.1 Reyranella sp.
CCTCGAATTTCGGATGCGATCGCGTTGAAACCGCTCTGTTGCGAAGGCGAAGTGGAGCCCTTCCCGGGCTCTTTGGGTGTGATCATCAGGGCATGACCGTTCCAGGCGCGCTCGAACTCCTCACGCCCCATAAAGAAGATCACACCATCGTGATGCGGGTCCCAGATGCTAACCTCCTCAGCTCCGGGGCGCGCACCTTTTGTTAGAACTACACAATTGGTATCTTCCCGGAAGATGAGCAGCTGGCCGAAGCCCGTCGTTTTCAGTCCTTGCCAATCAAGCCGAATCCATTCCAATTGGAGCCCGCACTCATCGGCGAGCTTAATCAGGCGTGAGACCGTAATAGTATCGCCGTCGAGACCTGCTAGGCGCCGGACGGCTTCGATTTGTAGGTTGACGCCGTTCTGCGCCCCCAGTCGCACCAGGCAGGAAATGGCCGTATCGCGGGATGCAACCGGCTCCCGCAAAGACTCTGTCCGGAAGTCGATCGGCATTGTCATTTGCAAGAAGAGACTCTCTTGGGGTCCGGATTCGCGCGACCGAGCGTGCTCACACGGACCGAAGTCAGAGTCTCCGCCGACAACATTAAATTCTTACTAAGCAACTCGAAAATTTGAAAACGTTGGGGAGTATTGGCCGCTTCCTGTCTCGCCGATTTTTGCCCGACCGTTTCGGGTGCGGGCAAGCGGGAGCTGATACGCGACTTCACCCATGTCGTGCTCAAGGCCCGCTGGCCGCCTCCACTCCCACCATCACTCCGCTGCTCCTACGACGATTGGCTTGCCTGGCTGATGGTCACGATTGGCCCAGGATCCCCTCTGCAAGAAGGCGAGAGGTCAGCTTCTGGCACATCTCGGACGGCCCGCCCCAAGCACCGTAAGTCTGCAATAACGGTGAGGGCGGTCACCCGGTGCCGGGAGCGGTCGCGGTCGTGGCAAGAGCGCGTCGAGCAGCGCCTGGATGTAGCCGTAGCAAAGGCGAAGGCGACACCCGAGGGGTCGCGGCCGTCGATCCGCGGCACGTGGTCGGGCATCAGCATGTAGCGGTAGCCGACATCGCGATAGAGGGCGAGCGCGCGCGCCATGTCCATGTCGCCCTCGTCGGGGAAGGCCTCCATGAAGTCGAGCTTGCGCCCTTTGATGTTGCGGAAATGGACGTTGAAGATCTTGCCCCGCTCGCCAAACCAGCGGATTACGTCGAAGATCTCGCGGGCCGGGTCGTCGAGCATCTCGGCCACCGTACCCTGGCAGAAATTGAGCCCGTGATAGGGGCTCTCGTGCATCTGCACGAAGCGCTTCAGCCCCTCGACGGTGCCGAGCACGCGAGTGACGCCGCGATAGCCGGGCGGCGTGTAGGGGTCGTGCGGATGGCAGGCGAGCCGCACCTTGGCGGCGGTCGCGACTGGGACGACCTGGCCGAGGAAATGGTCGATCCGCTCCCAGTTCTCGTCCTCGGAGAGGATCCGGCCTTGGTTGGCGGCACCGCCTGGTCGGTGTTGCTCCAGCGGAAGGCGGCGTTGCGCGAGCCGCCGCGCCCCGGCTCGCGCGGTGCGCCGAAGAGTCACGCTCGAGTTACTTCGTTTCTCTTTGCTCGTCAGCCTATCGCCCGTCCCAGCCACGTCCGCAGTCCGGCCAAGGTGCGGAATTCCTCCACTGCGCGGGCGCGGCCGTCTGGAAACAACGCCGATGCCATGTGGCTCAACGCGGTTCCAGGACCGAGCTCCAAAGCCGCCTCCGCGCCGGCCGATCTGCAGCTCTCGAGGCAAGCCGCCCAGTCGATGGTGGTCGAGATCTGACGGGCCAGCTTGTCGATCCCCGTTTCGATGTCGTGGATCGTATCGCCGTCGATTCCGCTCAGGAGCCGATACCCGGCGCGCGGCAGCCGCGGAGACGCCTCACGCAGGACGGCGCGGAACTGCTCCGTCGCCCTGCCGAGGAAAGGCGTGTGCGACGGCAGAGCCACCTTGAGGCTGATCGTGTGCCTCGCCCCGTGCGCGGCCGCCTCTTGGCACGCGGCCTCGATCCCGGTGCGACGGCCCCCGACGACAAAGCTGTCGACGTCATCGACGATCGCGATCGAGACCGAGTGCCGTGCCAGGATCGGCTCCAGGGTCGGACGGCGTAGCCCGACGATGGCGGCGAGACCGCCGTCGCTCGGCGCGGCCGCATCCATCATGACCGCCCGGCATTGCGCCAGGCGCAGGGTGCCCGCCCCGTCGAGGGCGCCGGCGCACCCCCAGGCGGCGAGTTCGCCGATGCTGTAGCCGGCGATCACGGCGCGCGCCGGCCGGACCGTGCCGAGCGCTGCCCACGCAGTCAGAGCCTGCGTGCAGCACAGGATCTGTCCGGAGAGGTCGGAGAACAGGCCTGCCGGAGCGACTTCCCGCACGAAGCGACGCGGATCCTGCCCCAGCACGCCGCCCGCGACGGCGAAGACCGGCTCGGCCTCCGGACAGTTCGCGACAAGATCGAACATGGCGGCATGCTGCCCACCCTGCCCGGAGCAGAGGATCGCCACCAGGCCGGCCATTACCATCCCGCCGTGAAGGCCAGCGCAACCGGCAGGGTCACGACGCTGGCCAGCGGGACATGGGCGAACGGAGAGCGACTCCGCTTTCCAGCGCATCGACGAACAGGGTCATGGCCAGCAAGTCGGCGCAGCCTCCGGGGCTCAGGCGCCGGGCGACGAACGCCGCATGCACGGCAGCGGCCCGCCCGCGCCAGTCCGGGGCGCCGACCCCGCCCTGCGACAGGAATGAGCAGGCCGCTTCAGAGGCGTAGCGCATCCCGTCGGCACCGCCGCGATGCAGAAGGTTGGTGTCGCAGACCGCGGCAATCAGGGCGAAGCACGCCTGCACGGGCGGTGCGTCAGGGTCGTCGGGCTGCAATGAGCGGCCATCCCTCAACGCCGGCCGGCCCACCTCGTAGACGCTTCGGAATCCACCTGCCGCCTCGGCCCGGGCGCCGCCCGCGCCATAGCGGCGGAGCGCCGCCGCGCCGTGGCTGAAGAGCGGGATCGGACCTCGCCCGATCGCCGCAGCCCATCGCCGCCTGACGACGTTGCCGAGGCCCACCGGCGCAACCGCCCCGCCTTCGGCCGATATTTCAGCGACTCCGCCTGCGGCGGCGCAGAGCAGGCCCATGCCGAAGATCGCGCCGCGATGCGTGTTGACGCCGCCCGTGACGGCCAGCATCGCGGCCTCTGCGCGCAGCCCGATCGTCCGGAGCCGGCCCATATCGGCTTCGTCCTGACCAGCCCGCGCCAACTCCGCGAAAAACGGGCGCAGCGCCTCGGCGCTGGCCTGCAGCATGGCCGCATCCATGTCCGTGTGGCCGCCGCTATCGATGTGGCTGACGAGGCCGGGCTTGGGCCAGGCCGCCAGCTCATGCAGCAGTGCCAGCACCGCCTGGTCGGCGATCAGCTCTGCAACGAGGCCGCCTCCCCGCCGCTGCGCGGGACGGGCGGACTGGATTGCGAATTGAGGCGCCGCGCTCATGCGTGCTGCCCGACGCCCGGCAGAGACGCGATGTCGAGGAGCCGAACACCTTCCATCGTCTTTGCCAGCACCATGGGCCGATCGGCGGTCCGGTGCGCGTTCCACAGCTCGCGCCAGTTCACGGCGCTGCCGTCCGGAAAGACGACCTCGCCGTCGATGCGCAGCGGCGCGGCGCGCTGTACCTCGGTGATGCTGAAAACGAGGGAGAGGACGTCGAAATCTGCCGGAACCGGCCAGAGGACGTCGAGATCCGAGTGCGGGGACAGATAGGGGAGGCCGGTCAGATGCTGCCACAGCAGGCTGCCGAAGGCCGAGGGCTCCACACCGGTCCGCGCGCCCAGGGCGAGAAGCCAGACGATCGTGGAGCGCCAGCCCGGGTCCGCAACCCTTGCGGCGGCGCGCAGCAGGGGCGGGGACGAGCGTTGCAGGACGCCCTCGGGCGGAAGGAGAAGGGCGACGCGGCGCTTGCCGGCGGCCGGCGGCAGCGGGACACCGACCGGCACCAGGCCCCTCTCCTCTCCCTCAGCGCGGCGTCGAACGATGACCGGCCATCCCCGATCCACCCAGGTACCCACCAGCGGCAGATCGGCCAATGGCGGCCAATGGGCCAAAGCCGACGCCCAAACGTCCGGCGCCACATGCAAGAGATCGTGCCGCCTCCAGGGAGCGCTCGACGTCTGTCTACCTCCACGCATGCCCGGCCGCCTCCGTGGCGACCCGTTCGGCGATCTGTTGGGCCAAGAGGCGTCCCTTTCGTTCGAGCCCGCTCCGGTCGCGCAGATCGGAGGTGGCCACGGGCTGCCGCAGGAGGGCCGCAAGACGCGGTGCGAACGGCTCGTCGGCCGCCCAGGTCTCCGCCACCGCGCCGGTCGCGAAAAGCGGCTCGACGCCGGGCGCAAAGATGGGGGTCGACTTCGCCAGCTCCTCGAGGTCCTCGAGCGGCAGCTTGGTGACCCGAGAGATGGAGGGCAGATCCATCACGCTGGGTTCCGCACCCGGCAGCGCCACGAG
>DATHNU010000815.1:0-4287 GCA_035485695.1 Reyranella sp.
TTCAGGAAGGCATAGAAGCAGAGCAGCATCAGCGTGCCGCCGTTGAAGGCCAGCACCATGGGCTCGATGTGCCAGTAGCCGAACTGGAAACGCCGGTTCTCGTTCTGTCCGCTGACCAGCCGCGAAACGAACAGCGCCAGACCCGACATCGCCGCATCGATGGCGGCGAACACGCCATCGAACACGATCGACAGCGAGCCCGACAGCAGGCCGAACACGACGCCGAACAGCGAGACGACGACCGTCACGCCGATCGAGAGTCGCAGGATCCTCTGTTCCGCGCCGGCCTGCAGCATGCCGCAGCGTAGCGCAATTCGCCTCGGACTCCTCTCCCCCGCTAGGGAGAGAGGCTGGGTGAGGGGGTTGGACGAGGTGCATGACCCACCTCACCCTCCCCGCGCTGCCGCGCGGGTCCCCTCCCTCTCCCCCCCGCTTCGCGGGCGGAGAGGGCCTTTCTTATGGATGACGGTTACATCGCGAAGATCAGGCAGGTCGTGGTGCCGTGCGCGAGCAGCTTGCCGGCGCCGTCGTAGAGCTTGCCCTCCGACGTGGCGATGCGCGAGCCGACATTGATTACCTTGCCCTCGACCCTGACCGGGCCGGTCTTGTCGGTCATGGCGCGTACATAGTTCACCTTGATCTCAAGCGTCGTGAAGCCGATGCCGGCCTTGAGCGTGGTGTGGATGCAGCAGCCCATGACCGAGTCGAGCAGCGTGGCGGCGATGCCGCCATGGACGGTCCCAAGCGGGTTGTAATGACCGAACACCGGCGTGTAGGTGAACACCACCCAGCCGGCTTCCACCTCCGCGATATCGAAGCCCAGCACCTCGGAGATCGGCGGCGCCGGAAAACGGCCCTCCATCAGGCCCTTGATCAGGGTCAGCCCGTCCATGGTTCGCACCTGCTCCGGTGGCACCACGCCAAAACCCGCCTCGGCGGCCATCATCGTCTCCATCCGATATTTACGTGCATATACACATTGAGCCTTTGCCGACGCAAGCGCGGGCGGTAATGTCCGGTCATGTCGCCTGCGCCCCCGCTCCGCCTCTCGCCCGCCGAATGCACGTGCTTTCGTATCCGCGGTGCCGCCCGGCGCGTGACGCAGATCTACAGCCGGCATCTGGCGCCGACCGGACTGAAGATCTCGCAATTCTCCCTGCTGGGCTTCGTCGCCGCCGAAGGGCCGATCTCGATCGGCCGGTTGTCCGATCTCCTGGCGACCGATCGCACGACCCTCACGCGCAATCTCAGTCCGCTGCTGCAAGGCGGCCTGGTCGAACGCGCCGCGTCGGGCGACAAGCGCCGGCATGAACTGGTGGCCACGCCGGACGGCCGCGCCCTGTTCAAGCGCGCCCTGCCGCTGTGGGTGGCCGCCGAACAGGAAGTGCGGGCGGCGATGGGCGCCCGGCTCACCGCCGACCTGCATGGCGCCCTCGACCGGTCGATGGAAAAGCTGGCGGCGCTCTGAGCTGGGGGCGCGCGACTCCAGTCGCGCGTCAAATCCCTGTGTTCCGGGGAAGATCGCGCCACTGGAGTGGCGCGCCCCCAGCTAGACGTTGGCGTCGAAGAAGCCGTATTCGAGCTCCATGGCGCGGCGATAGTTGGCGCGCACCGGTGCGCTGTCCGCGGCGTGCCCGTCGAGCAGCGCCTCCAGACGTGCCGCCAGCGCCTCGAAGCCGGGATCGGCATAGGTCTTGACCCATTCGCCGTAGAGCGGCGCCACCTCGCGCGCAGCGAGCGAGCGGCCGAGGAAGGCGTAGAGCCGCATGCAGGGCGTCATGGCGGCGATCGTCTCGCCGAGATCGCCAAGCTCGGCGGTCTCGAGCAGGAAGCTCGTATAGGCGGTGGTCGCCGCGATCGGCGAAACGCCGTCCAGCTCGACCTGCCAGCGCTGGGCGTAGCTCTTGTGCAGCTCAAGCTCCTCACGTGCGCCGCCGATCAGGTCAGCAAAGGTCTGGATGTCCTCGCGCGTCGTGCTGTAGGCCAGGCAAAAAGCGTAGGAGCGCGCGAAGGCTTCCAGGAAATAGGCATCCTGCGCCACGTACCGCTTGAAGCTGTCGATCGAGAGCGAGCCGTCGCCCAGGCCGCGCACGAAGCGGTGGGCCAGGATGCGCTGCGCCAGATCGGCGTTGGCGTCCCACAGGGTCCTTGCCAGCGACATCGCCGCGTCAATCGCCTCCGCCAGCCACCGGGCTTCTAGCCACCCAGCGCCTGCACCAGATCGGCGATGATGTCCTCGACATCCTCGAGGCCGACCGAGATACGCACGGTACCGTCGTTGATACCGAGCTTGGCGCGCTCCTCGGCGCCGATGCGCATGTGCGTCGTGGTGGCGGGGTGCGTGACCAGGCTCTTGGCGTCGCCCAGATTGTTGGAAATGTCGACCAGCTTGAGCCGGTTCAGCGTTTCGAACGCCGCCCACTTGCCGGCCTTGAGGTCGAAGGTGACGACGCCGCCCGCCCCCGACATCTGCTTCATCGCCAGCTTGTGCTGCGGATGATCGCTGCGGCCGGGATAGAGCACGCGCGCGATGGCCGGATGGCCGGCCAGCGCGTCGGCGACCTTGGCGGCATTGGCGCAGTGGCGGTCGATGCGCAGGCCCAGCGTCTCCATGCCCTTGACCAACACCCAGGCGTTGAACGGGCTGAGCGACGGGCCGGTGTTGCGGATGATGGGCTGCAGCTTCTCGAGGATGAACTCCTTGGAACCCAGGATGGCGCCGCCCAGGGTGCGGCCCTGGCCGTCGATGTACTTGGTGGCCGAGTGCACGACGATGTCGGCGCCCCATTCGAGCGGCCGCTGCAGCATGGGCGTGGCAAAGGCATTGTCGAGAACGACCTTGGCGCCGGCCTTGTGCGCCAGGTCGCACACCGCCCTGATGTCGACGATGTCGAGCATCGGGTTGGACGGCGATTCGAACAGCACGGCCTGCGCCGGCTTCGACAGCGCCTTCTCCCAGGCCAAAAGATCGCCGCCATCGACGAACTCGCCCGTGATGCCGTACTTGGGCAGCAGGTCGGCCACGATGTAGTGGCACGAACCGAAGAGCTGGCGGGCCGCCACGATGCGGTCGCCGGCCTTGAGCAGCGCCAGCAGGGAGAAGAATACCGCCGACATGCCGGTCGAGGTCGCGCGGCAGGCCTCGGCGCCTTCGAGCGCGGCCAGCCGGTTCTCGAACATGCTGACGGTGGGATTGCCGAAGCGCGAATACTGGTAGTGGCCGCTCTCGCCCTTGAAGGTGGCCTCGGCCTCCTCCGCGCTCTGATAGGCGTAGCCCGACGTCAGGAACAGCGCCTCCGACGTCTCGTCGAAGTTGCTGCGCAGCTGGCCGCCGCGCACGGCGCGCGTCTGCGGCCGCCACGTCGATTGATCGGCACGCGCCTTCTTAGCTGGGATCGATCCGTCCATTGCCCTCTCCTCGCGTCCGCGTCTGTCAGAGACGCGCAACGAAAAAGCCCCCGACCTGGAAGGGCGGGGGCTTTTGCGAGCACCTCCGACCTTTTAGCGATTTTTAACGTGGTCGCAAGCCGGTCGGCTCAAATCTCCACGCGCGTTCTATAGAGGCGAACGCGAGCCCGCGCAAGTCCCCCCAAGTTCATGCTCCTCTCCCCCGATAGGGGGAGAGGTTGGGTGAGGGGTTGCGCACGACTTCGATGCCCCCTCACCTAGCCTCTCCCCCTAGCGGGGGAGAGGAACATGAAAGGAGAGGAAGGCAGTCGCATCAATGCCCCTTCGCCAGCGCCTGCTCGCGCAGCTTGCTCAAGGTGATGCGCGAGGTCAGCGCCTCGGGGTCGGTCTTGACGTGGATGATCGCGGGCTTGCCCGCCGCCAGCGCGCGCTCGAACGCCGCGGCGAAGTCTTCGGTCTTCTCGACCGTCTCGCCGTGGCCGCCGAAGGCGCGGGCGTAGGCCGCGAAGTCGGGGTTCTTGAGCTCGGTGCCGTACACGCGCGTCGGATACTCGCGCTCCTGATGCATGCGGATGGTGCCGTACATGCCGTTGTCGATGACCGCGATCACCACGTTGGCGCCGTGCTGGACCGCGGTCGCGAATTCCTGGCCGTTCATCAGGAAGCAGCCATCGCCCGCGAGCGACAACACCATGCGATTGGGCTGGGCGATCTTGGCGGCGACCGCCGCCGGCACGCCGTAGCCCATCGCCCCGCTGGTCGGCGCGAGCTGGGTCTTGAAGCCGCGATACTGGAAGAAGCGGTGCAGGAAGGCCGCGTAGTTGCCGGCGCCGTTGGTGACGATGGCATCGTCGGGCAGACGCTTGTTCAGCCAGGCGA
>DATHNU010000816.1:0-2400 GCA_035485695.1 Reyranella sp.
GAGCATCACTCAAATCCCCCGAGATAGGCATCCTGCACCCGAGGATCGGCCTTCACCTCGTCTGGCGCGCCGTCGGCAATCACCGCGCCGCGATGCAGCACCGTGATCCGGTGGGCGAGGCGGAACACGACCTCCATGTCATGCTCGACAAGAAGGACCGTCATCCGCGAGGCCTTCAGGAAGCGCGCCAGCGTCTCGACCGCCTGTTCCGTCTCCTCGACCGAGAGTCCCTGCGTCGGCTCGTCGAGCAGCAGCACGCGCGGCTGCTGCGCCATGGCCATGGCGACCTCGAGCAGGCGCTGATCGCCGTGCGAGAGCAATCCGGCGGGCCGGTCGGCGATGCCTAAAAGGCCGAGCTGCTCGAGCGCGGCGTCGGCGAGCGTTTGCGCCTCCTTGAAAATCCGGGCGCCGCCGAACGGCTGCCAGCGCCTGGGGTGGCGCGCCTGGGCCGCCAGCCGCGCATTGTCGCGTGCCGACATCTCGGGAAAAAGTGCGGTGATCTGGAAGGTGCGCGAAATGCCCAGCCGGCAGACCCGGTGGCTGGGCAGGCCGGCGATCGGCTCGCCGGCGAAGCGGATCAGTCCGGCGGTCGGCCTGACCGTGCCGGTGATCACGTTGAACAGCGTCGTCTTGCCGGCGCCGTTGGGACCGATGACGGCGCGGACCTCGCCTTCCTCGACCCTCATGGCGACCTGATCGAGCGCGACCAGAGCGCCGTATTTGCGCGTTACGCCGTCGAGCTCGAGCAGCGCCACGGTCAGGGCCTCGGGGTTGGGCGCAACCGCGTCGTCGCCAGTCCCCAGATTCCCTGGGGCGCGAACAGGACGAAGGCGATGAAGATCAGGCCGAAGTAGAGCGCCCAGGCTTCCGTCAGCGCGCTGAGCTGGTGCTCCATCAGCATGAAGAAGGCGGCACCCAGGACCGGGCCGACCAAGGTGCCGGCGCCGCCCACGATCACCATGATCAGCACCTGGCCCGACAACAGCCAGAACAGCAGCTCGGTATTGGCGAAGCCGGCGAACGGCGCGTAGAGGGCGCCAGCCAGTCCGCCCAGCCCGTAGGCGACGGCGACCACGGCGATCTTGTAGAGGCGGGTGTTGTAGCCCAGCGCCGTCGTCTTGGCTTCGTTCTCGCGAATGCCGCGCAGCACCGCGCCGAACGGCGAGCGCACCAGCGCCAGGCAGACGAGGAACCCGCCGACCAGGCAGCCGAGCGCCAGATAGTAGAAGCCGGTCTTGCTCGACAATGCCGCGAAACCGAACGGGCCGATGGTGCGCGGAATGCCCGCCAGCCCGTCCGAGCCGCCCGTCACCGAGGTCCATTTGAAGGAGATGGCGTAGAGCAGCTGGGCGAAGGCCAAGGTCAGCATCGAAAAGGAGACTCCGGTCGCCAAGGTGCACATCCAGCCGACACCGATGGCCATGACGCCGGTCAGCAACCCGGCCGCGAACACCGCGAACAGGAGCGGCATGCCGGTATGCAGCAGCATCCAGCCGCAGGCATAGGCCCCGAAGCCGTAGGCGGCGGCGTGGCCGAACGAGACGAGCCGTGTGTAGCCGAACATGAGATCGAGGCTCATGGCGAACAGGCCGAGGATGACCGCCTCGGTGAGCAGCGTCATGGCGAACGGCGGCAGGCCGAGCGGTGCGAGCACCAGCGCCAGAGCGACGGCGGTCCAGATCAGCAGCCGGGTCGCGTCTTTCATCCGCCCTGGCATCCGTTCCGGCATCCGCTCACGCTTCCTTGCCGAGCAGGCCGCCCGGACGCACCACCAGGACGGCCAGCATCACCAGGTACATGAAGGCCAGCGCGAAATCGGGTGCGTAGTAGTTGCCGAACACCTGGACGAAGCCGATCAGCAGCGCGCCAATGAGGGAGCCCAGGAAGCTGCCCATGCCGCCGATGATGACGATCACGAAGGCATCGATGATGACGGTCGCCGCCATGCCGTTCGAGGCGGTGACCAGCGGCGCCGCCAGAACGCCGCCCAGTGCTGCAAGCCCGCAGCCGATGCCGAACACGCACGAGCGGATGAGCTTGATGTCGACGCCCAGCGCACTGGCCATATCGGCGTTCTGCGAGGTGGCGCGGATCAGCAGCCCGAGCCGCGAGCGCTCGAGGAACTGCCAGATCGCCACGGCCACCACGATTCCGGTGGCGGCGAGGAAGAGGCGGTAGACCGGGAACGGCTCGTCGAGCAAGAAGATCACGCCGCTCAGCAGCGGCGGGGCGGGGACCTGGAGCGCGTCGGAGCCCCAGGTCAGCCGGACGGCTTCGCCGACCACCAAAGCGAGGCCGAAGGTCACCATCAGGAAGGCGTGGGCATCGCGCCGGTAGAGCCGGCGCAGGATGGAGAACTCGAACGCCGCGCCGAACAGCCCGACCAGCACCGGCGCTCCC
>DATHNU010000817.1:0-9627 GCA_035485695.1 Reyranella sp.
TCGCGCGTCGTCCTTGGCCGAGGCGACGAAGACATCGGGTTGAATGCCGGTGTCGGCGGCGTTTACGAGCTCGGCGTCGATGACACGGATGAACGCCATCTCCGCCCCCACGACGCGCGCCAGCTCGGCCCCGATGTCAGCTGCATGCGCCGCGATCGGCTCGTCGTCGATGGCAATGAGAATTTTTCGAAACACCACGACAACCTCCTTGAACTACGGCGACAGGCCAAAGATGCGCTTGATATCGAGCGGTTGCCAGACCTCGTGCCGCGAGTCAGAGCGGCGGCGCGACGTGATCCGTTGCCGACGCCATGCCAGCCCGCCTTTGATCACCGCATGCTCTCAGGGCTTCCGCTGCAGGCCCCAGCTTTCTGCCAGCAACGCGCCGATCCGCGCTGCCACCATCCGGTTGCCGGGGCTGTCGCCGTCGCTGCTCGAGACATAATGGATCTGGTCGGTGTAGATCGTGCCCTTCTGGTCCTGGAAGATATCGCCCAGGTCGTAGATCGGCAGGCCGCGCTCGCTCAGCGTCATCATGCCGGCCACGATCCGGCGGTAGAGGTCGCGGTAGGACAGATCGCCGACCACGCGCTTCTCCTGCTCGGTCAGCGTCTTGCCCCAGGCGGGGACCGGCTGCAGGAAATAGGCCGACTTCACGCCGTTGTCGTGCGCCACCGCCTCCGCCATCCGGAGGTATTTCTGGTAAAGGCCGAGCTGGACGGCGAACAGCCGATCGGCGCTGTCGTAGATGTCCGCCGGCAGGGCGAAAAGGCTGGGGATCGTCGTCCGCTTGCCGGACCTGAAACTGTCCTTGCCCTTGGCCACCGACTCGATGCCGCGGATGATCATGTAGGCGGCATGCGACTGGCCGAGGATCGGATTGAGCGCCAGCGTTCCGGCCAGGCGGCCCATCACCCAGCCGATCGCCGCATCGCCGAAATTATCGTCGGCGGCAAGAGGATTGACCTCCATGAAGTTGGAAGCCGGGGCTTCGAGGCGCTTGCCCTCGCCCAGCACGAAATAATAGTGCTCGTTGAAGCCGCTCAGGTTGATCATGGCGTCGACCGCGCTGGCATAGAGCGAGAAGATGATGAAACCCTGGGGTTCCTTCCACGCGCCGTCGGCGCCGTCGAGCACCATCCACGGCTTGCCGTTGGGGCTCGCATATCGGTAGTTCAGCTCCTCCTCGAGATAGCGCGGGATCGGCGCGTTCTGGTTGCCTCCCAGATAGGAAGCGACCGAACCACCGGTGATCAGGACGACGTAGTGGTCGCGGCGCTTGATGACGGGAAAGTCCGGACCGAACAGGCCGACATTGTTGACCCAGGGGATGCCGCACGGCGGGTTGGCATGCTGGACGAACGCCACGTAGGGATGCGGATAGAGCGTGTCGATGTAACGGCAGGCCGTGCCCTTGGTCATGTCGCGCACGTAGGTGTTCTGGGTGCGCTCGAACAGCTCGGCGGCCGGCGTATAGCGGCCATCCTCGAGATACAGCCAGGCGATGGCCGCGACTTCGACGGTGGCCAAGGCCAGCACGACGCCGATCAAGACCGAGATCCAGCCGAAGATGCGCTGCTTCACCGCCGCTCCCGTGAGTGTTTGGTACGCTGGATGGCTCGCCAGACGCGGTGTGCGGCGGTGCCGTTATTTTGCGGTGGCGCCCGTCGAGCGGCCATAGCCAATCGCGGAACCGTCCTGCGACATTCCGCTCTGGGAACAGGGGCGATGTCGCGGGGAAAGCAGCGGTTGCCAGGCCGCCCGGGGGGCCGTCACGATGGCCTACCGTCTGTCACGGGAGAGAGCCATGGCTGCTCAATTCGACCTGGTGGTGCGCAGCGGCACGGTGCTCGACGGCACGGGTGGCGGGCCCCGCGAAGCCGACGTCGCCGTGCAGGATGGCCGGATTGCCGCCATCGGCCGCCTTGCCGGCGCCGGGCGCGAGGAGATCGACGCCACAGGCCTCGCGGTCACGCCGGGCTTCGTCGACATCCACACGCACTATGACGGGCAGGTGACCTGGGACGACCGCTTCTCGCCGTCGTCGGGGCATGGCGTGACCACCGTGCTGATGGGCAATTGCGGTGTCGGCTTCGCGCCCTGCCGGCCGCAGGATCGCGACACGCTGATCAAGGTCATGGAGGGCGTCGAGGACATCCCCGAGCTGGTGATGCGCCAGGGCGTGCCGTGGAACTGGCAGAGCTTCCCCGACTATCTCGAGGCCCTGGACCGGCGGCGCTGCGACATCGACTTCGCCACCCAGGTGCCGCATGCACCGCTGCGTGTCTTCGTGATGGGCCGCCGCGGCGTCGATCGCGAGCCGGCCACCGCCGCCGACATGGCGGCCATGGCGTCGCTGGTCGAGGAGGGGCTTCTGGCCGGCGCGCTGGGCTTTACCACCTCGCGCTCGCTGTTCCATCGCACGTCGGATGGCGCGCTCACGCCCACCATCACCGCGGCCGAGGAGGAACTGGCGGCGATCGCGCGCGGCATGGGCCGGGCGGGCAAGGGCGTGATCCAGCTCTTGGACGATTTCCAGGACAGCACGGCCGACGGCTCCACCGAGTTCGCCATGCTGCGCCGCCTGGTCGAGCTGTCGGGCCGGCCGCTCTCCTTCACGCTGCTCGATATCTCGCTCTATCCCGGCCGCTGGCAGACCCTGTTGCGCGAGGTCGAGCGCGCCCAGCGCGACGGCCTGCCGATCCGCGGCCAAGTGGCGGCGCGGCCGGTCGCCGTGCTGTACGGACTCGAACTGTCGTTCCATCCGTTCTCGACCTGCCCGAGCTATCGCGCGGTCGAGGGGCTGCCGTTGCCGCAGAAGCTGGCGCGGCTGCGCGATCCCGCGATGCGGGCGCGCCTGCTGGCCGAGGAGCCGGTCTACAGCAATCCGCAGATGCTGGCCTTCATGCGCAACGTCGGCAACATGTACGTGCTGGGCGATCCGCCCGATTACACGCCGCCCGCCGATCGCCGGCTGGATGCGCGGGCGGCAGCACTCGGCCTCTCGCCGCTCGAGCTCGCCTACGACCTCCTGGTGGCGGACGACGGCCGCACCATCCTGTTCCATCCCGGCGCCAACTACACCGACTCCTCCGACGCCAACATGGCGAGCATGCTGCGGCACGAGCACACCGTGGTGGCGCTGGGCGACGGCGGCGCGCATTACGGGCTGATCTGCGACGCGAGCTACACCACGCATGCGCTCACCTACTGGACGCGCGATCGCAAGGGCGAGCGCTGGCCATTGTCCTGGGCCGTCCAGCAGCTCACCGACGTGCCGGCGCGCATGGTGGGCCTGGGCGATCGCGGGCGGCTGGTGGCCGGCTACAAGGCCGACCTCAACGTGATCGACCTCGACCAGCTCGGCGTCGCGGCACCTCATCCCGTGCACAACCTGCCGGGCGGCGGACGGCGGCTCGAGCAGAAAGCCCGGGGCTATCGCGCCACGGTCGTCGGCGGCGCGGTCACCTATCGCGACGGGGCGTTCACCGGCGCGTTGCCCGGACGGCTGGTGCGCGGGGCGCGGGCCCAGCCCTGAGAGCCTGCGCGCCGACGCCTGTCCTGACGCGGCTCGTCTTCAAGGCTGCGCGATCGACTGATGGATCCGGGAGTAGATCGCATAGTGCCAATACGGTCCGCCGTGATCGTCGAAGCCCATGATGTCGTCCCGCATCACGTAGCTGAAGTCTTCGGGCGTTGCCGGCACAAGCTCGACATTGCCGGGCAGGTTGGCGAGCACGGGGTCGTTCCTGGGACCGAAGAAATGGACGAGATAGATCTTCGCGCGGCTCTTCGCGGCGATGGACCTTAGAAGTTCGATCGACACCTTGTCCGTATAGTCCGCCGTGGGCTCGGCGCCGGTGCAATAATCCGGGTTGAACTTGCAGTGCATCGGAATGGTGTCGAGCACCAGCTGGTTGGCGCTGTCGAGCCGGGCGCGAACGAGCCTGTCCTTCGGACTGAGCTCGGTTTCGGGAAAGCTGCTCGCCATCCAGTCCCTTATGGCGCGAAGCCGGGCGGGCGCCTCGACATGGCGCTCCTTGTAGTACCAGGCATAGCCCAGGACGACGGCATCGCCGGGTTGGATCTGGTCCTTGATCCGCTCCATCGTGACCAGCGCGTTGGCCCACGAGTAGCCGCTGAGCGCATGCAGATGGACGGCGTCGCGCGGGAAGGCCGATTGCAGCAGGAAGCTGAAGGTCTGCTCGTCGTTCACGCCGTCGCCGAAGACGAACGAATCACCCAGGACGAATATCCGCCGCGCGGGTGCCGCCGGAGCGTTTCCCGTGAAGCGCGTGCCATCGCCCTTGATCGTGACCACGCTGTCGAGATGTTCGGGAACACCGCGATGCAGGCGGGAATAGCGAAAGATGTAGCGGCCCGGCTTGGCGCGGTAGCCCTGCCCGGCGTCTTCGCTGAAGAAGTCCTGCGGGATGCGGCTCATGCGCCGGTAGGCGGCGGGATCCGGGGCGCTCCCGGGCAACAGCCAATCGAGGCCTTTGCGAAGCACGAGAAGCGTTGCGGGCATGGCGGGGCCGGCGGACAGGCTCGCCATCTGGTCCCGGTAGGCGAAGAAGAGAAACGCCGACGATACAAGCTCTGACGCCGCGAGAACGATGAGCGCCAGGATCGCATAGAAGGCGGCCTTCCTGGAAACGCTCACGAGGGGACGCCCGCCCGGCTTTTCATCTCGGCTTCTCTCAGAACGGCAAGGATCCTCGTGATCTTGCTTCTGCCGTTCTCAACAATCCAGCCATTTGGCCGCTGCAAAAATCCGCTTCCTTTCCGTCGGCAATGGTAAGCTCGGCCGCCCGGCGAGCATTGAAGCAGGACGCAGGCAAAATGCGAACCGACATTGCACCCCTCATTCCGGGCGAAGCCCCCGCTCATGATCGACAGTGAACCGTTGGCCGACGTCGAGCGGCTGCAACGCCAGGCCTCCGCGCTAGAGACGACGGCCGAGGCGCTGACGCGGGCTTACAATCGCGCGACCTGGATCAGGTTCCTGCTGGTCTTCATTCCAGTTCCGTTCGTCGTGCTGCTGCTGCGGCTCTATCTCGACGCCTGGGGCTACTACGTGGCCGGCGGGCTGTTCATCGTCTGCGGGGCCGCGCTGTTCTCGCTCGACAGCGCCGCGTCGGCGAAATGCGACGCGGCAACCCGGGCGGCGGAGAATGCGCGCCAGGCTCTCGAGGAGGCCCGGGTGGCACGCGACGCCGCGCCGCGCTAGCAGGCCTACGATTTGCCGTCGGGAGGCGCCAACAAGGGCGCCCATTTCTGCGGATGCAGCTCGGCATATTCGATCCAGGGACCGGTCTCGGCGAAGCCACTGTCGAGTTGGCCGACGTCGCTCACCCAATAGCCGAAGGTGCGGCGGTTCGCATCGAACCGCCAGGCGCCGACGACGACCTTGTGGGCGACATGGCCCTTGAGATCCGGGCAGAAGAGCAGGATTGGCCTGTCCTTGGGCGCGCTCTGGATCGGCTGCCAGCCGGCGATCACGGAGCGCAGCTGCTCGATCTCGGCGGCGGCCCGCCAGCGGACATCGCGATCGAGCATCGCCGCCTCTTCCTCGTTCGGTCCGTCCGGCCGGTTGGGCAGTTGGTGAGAGGCCGAACATTCGGCGCGCAGCTCGTCAATGATGTCGGTCATGGAGTCCTAAAGGAGGAAGTAGGTGAGCCAGCTCTCGACATATTCTTCGCCGAACCGCTCGCGATAAAACACCCCCGTCTTCTCGAAGTCATCGCGCATGTGCTGCTGTGTGTCCTCGCTGTCGTCGGCGCCGGGCGCGTGATGCAGGAAGGCGCCGAACACGCGCTCGCAGTCCAGAGCATAGTCTTGCGTGTGGAGAATATGCTGGTGCCATACCTTGTCGATGTCCAGGGTCGGCACGAGGTTGAACTCGGCGTCGAGATAGTGCAGGCAGAGGAACCGGCGGTAGCGCCGTTCAGCCGTGGCGGCTTCTTCCTCGCTCCAGCCTTCCGAGAGGCGGAGCTTGCGCATGACATTGGCAAGGTCGATCGACTCGATGACGGCCATCGCTTTGGTGACGTCGCCGGCCGACACTAGGCAGTCCATGGGGGCGATCTCCGCGATGGCCTTTGCGGCAGATTATTCGCCCTTTGCCGTCGCTGTAAACAAACCGGCAACGGTGATCGACCCGGCAGCACTGGCGCCTCGCGCCGGCCGGTGTCAACCTGCTAGCGGCGCCGAGATCCCCCAGCCCAGGAGTCGCACCATGAGCCAGTTCGAGGTTGAGCGCTTCGCCAAGGACGTGAAGGCCAATTCCGCATTGTTGGCCGAAACGACGAAGGATGACCGCATGGAGGCGGTCGTGCGCGTCGCCGCCCGCCACGGCTATAGCTTCACCCTCGAGGAGGTGAAGGCTTTCGTCAAAGCCAAGGCCAAGGCCGCCGGCAAGGACCTGTCCGACGCCGAACTCGAGGCTGCCGCGGGCGGCGTCGCCAACTGCGTGGGTCTTCCGCAGGATTGCGGGAACAGAAGGCGGAATCCATAGACGGCCTATGGGCGCGTGATTCCGGGAATCTTCACGGGTTCCGAATGCAATTTGTAATGGTGAAAGGTGCTGGCGCGACGACCGTGGACGCGGCAGTCTTTAGGCGTCTGCAAACGTCCTTTCAGCCCGGAGCCGACGATGAGCCACGCCGAAGTCCAGCGTTTCGCCAACGATCTGCGATCCAACGAGTCCCTGCAGGAAGAGATCGGCAGGAACACGACCGATTCACTGGCCGCCGTCGTCGGCATCGCCCAGCGCCGAGGCTATGGCGTCACGCTCGACGAGGCCAAGGACTTCATTCAGGCCAAGGCCCGTGCCGCCGGCAAACCGTTGTCCGACAGCGACCTCGATCATGTTGCCGGCGGTGGCCTCACCACGCCGTTCAATCCGATTGTCAACGGCGTTGAGACGGCGGGCAAGAGTATTGCGTCCGGGTTCGAGAGTGCGGGCAAGACGATCGCCAGCTGGTTCCATTTCTAGTGCGGCGGCCGGCTTTTGCTCGACGCCGCTCGCTCCACGCGAAGCCGGCGCCGGGCGAGAGGCTGGAAGAGTCGCGACGATGCGCGTGGCATTCGCCTCGATGGTCTCGCCCGGGAGTCATCTCATGAGCCAAGCCGAAGTCGAACGTTTCGCCGACGATGTGCGGTCCGACGAAGCCCTGCTGGACGAGATCGGCATGACCTCGATCGATCCGCTGGCCGTCATGGTCGGCATCGCCCAGCGCCGCGGCTACAGCTTCACCCTGGATAAGGCGAGGAGCTTCGTCGTGGCGAGGGCGCGCGGCGCCGGCAAGGAACTGTCCGACAGGCAGCTCGACGGCGCTGCAGGCGGCGGCCCCTCGAACATCGTGCTGACGCCCGGGGTCGTTCGCAACCTGCTGGCGCTGCAACGATGAGCCGGTCCGCCCCTGTCGCGGGCGGCTGTTTCGCGACCCGCTTGTTGATCACATCACGGAGGTAGGAAAATGAGCCAATCCGAAATCGAGCGCTTCGCCGCTGACCTGAAGTCCCAGCCGGCCTTGTCGGACGAGGTCAAGGGCAGGTCGCTGGCCGACACCGTCGGCATCGCCGGCCGCCGCGGCTACGGCTTCACCGTCGAGGAGGCCAGGACCTTCCTCAAGGCCAAGGCCAAGGCGGCGGGCAAGGATTTGTCCGACGACGCGCTCGACCAGATCTCGGCCGGCTTTCACAAGTGCCAGATCTTCGCAGCGGCGCCGGTGAAGTCACCCTAGAGAAGCTGGCGCTGGGCGAGGTGCTGGAAGGCGCCGCCTTTCGCCATCAGTTCGTCATAGGTGCCGGTCTCGACCACGCGGCCGGCCTCCAGCACGATGATGCGATCGACGCCGCGGATGGTGCTCATGCGGTGGGCCACGACGATGCGCGTGGCGTTCATCCCGGCAACGCTTTCGCCCACGATCGCCTGCGTGCGGTTGTCGAGCGCGCTCGTCGCCTCGTCGAAGAACAGCAGCCGCGGCCGGTTGACCAGGGCGCGCGCGATCATCACCCGCTGCCGCTGGCCGCCCGAGATCTGGCTGCCGCCTTCGGTGATGCTGCTGGCGAGGCCCATCGGCATGGCGGCGACGTCGGCCTCGAGCCCGGCCAGGCGCACCGCCTCCATGACCTGCTCGCGCGACAGCGGCGCAGAGCCTGCAATATTGTCGTAGAGGCTGCCGGGGAGCAGGCTCGATCCTTCCAGCACGGTGCCGATCTGGCGGCGCACCAGCCGCAGATCGAGCTCCCCAAGGTCCTTGCCGTCGTAGAATACGCCGCCGCGCGTCGGCGTCTCGAGGCCGAGCAGCAGGCGCAGCACGGTCGATTTGCCTGAGCCCGAGGTACCGACGATCGCCACGCTCTCGCCCGGGCGCATCTCGAAGTTGACGTTCTGCAGCACCCACGGGCCGTCGTCGGTGTAACGGAACCACAGGTCGCGCACGGCGATGCTGCCGCCCAGCGTGCCGGGATCGGCGCGGTCCTGCTGGACCTCGAGCGGCGCCTCGAACACCGGACGGACGCGGGTGTAGAGCGGCAGGACGTCGATCGAGCTGTTGAGCGCATCGGCCATCGCCAGGATGGCCGCGGTGAACTGGCCGAAGGCGCTGTTGAAGGCGGCGAAGGCCGCGACGTCGATGGGATTGGCGCCGCTGGCGGCGATGTAGAAGATGCCCACCACGCCGACGAACGGCAGACTCGACGCGGCGATCGCCTGCATTGCGTTCATGCGCAGCGCTCCCGCCGAGGCGACACGCTGCTGGGCGAAGGCGTCCGACCAGCGCGAGAAGGCCCGCAGTTCGGCCGCGGCGACGCGCAGCTTGGCGATGCCGCCCAGCAGCTCGATCAGCAGGCCCGACACCACGCCCTCGCGATCGTACATCTGCTGCTGGAGCCGCCGCTGCACGCTGCCGATGAAGAAGAGCAGCATGCCGGCAACGACGGCGTAGGCCACCGCGAACAGGGCGAGCGAGGCATCGTAGATCAGCATGATGGCGAGGCTTGCCAGCGAGAAGACGCCGCCGATGATGGCGTTGACCGACGAGCCGGTCAGCAGACGACGGATCGTGTCGACGCCGAGAATGCGGTCGGCCAGGTCGCCGACCGAGTATCGCCGGAAGAACGAGG
The DNA here is from genome assembly GCA_035485695.1 of Reyranella sp. Lineage (GTDB taxonomy): Bacteria > Pseudomonadota > Alphaproteobacteria > Reyranellales > Reyranellaceae > Reyranella. The sequence goes on from DATHNU010000817.1 coordinate 9,133, forward strand.
TGCGCAGGCGCACGACGCGGTCCCAGACGGCCGCCTGCAAGCGCTGGTCGACATGCGTGCCGAGCCGGATCAGTGACATCGCGCGCGCGACCTGGAAGCCGGTGCTGCCCAGCGCGGCCGCCACCAGCAGCAGAAGCATGTCGCCCAGCAGCGTGAACCGGCCGTCGGGGATGGCGATCCCCAGGATCGTCCCGGTGGCGACGGGCATCAGCAGGCCGGCAACCGACGCGGCCGCCGACGTCACGACCAGACGGCGGATGTCGCCGCCGACGCCGAACGTGGCGAAGCGCCAGATGTCGCGTCCCGTGAGCCTGTCGGGCAACGACGGATAGAGCATGTAGCCCGTGGGCTTCAGCGCCGCCGCGACGGCCGCGTCGACCGGCCTTTCCGCGAGCGTCTCGGGGTCGATCGTGCGCCAGCGACGGAAGCGCGGCAGCACCGCGACCGGCCTGCCGGTTTCGGCGTCGACGGCCATGAAGGGCGGCCCTTCTTCCT
>DATHNU010000818.1:0-2098 GCA_035485695.1 Reyranella sp.
GAGCCGCCGGTGCCGACCTTTCCGGCGATGTCGCAGAGGTCCTTGTAGGCGACCGGCAGGCCGTGCAGCGGCGCCAGCGGGAAGCCCGACGCGCGTGCGGTGTCGGCAGCCTGGGCAAGCGCCTTTGCCTCCGTCGCATAGACTTCGGTGAAGGCGTGCAGCTTGTCGTTGGCCTTGGCGATGCGGCCGAGCAGGCTGTCGACGATCTCGCGCGAGGAGAAGCGCTTGGCGGCGAGTCCGGCGGCAAGCTCGGTCAGGGTAAGATCGTGAAGCTGCATGTCGGTGATCATCGCATTCTCAGAAGCTGTTGCCTACGACCTCACCCTGAGGAGCACCGCGAAGCGGTGCGTCTCGAAGGGTGGGCCCCAGTCTCGTTGTTGCCCATCCTTCGAGACGCGCGCCTGCGGCGCGCTCCTCAGGATGAGGTGAATCACAATCAATACGTTGCGCGGCCGCCGGAGAGATCGAAGGTGGCACCGGTGGCAAAGGTGCAGAGGTCGGACGCAAGCCACGCCACCATCTCGGCCACTTCGTCGACTTCGCCGAAACGGTTCATGGGAATCTTGGACAGCATGTAGCTGATGTGCTGCTCGGTCATCTGGCTGAACAGCTCCGTCTTGACCACGGCCGGCGCCACGCAGTTCACCAGCACGCCGGTCGTTGCCAGTTCCTTGCCGAGCGACTTGGTGAGGCCGATCACGCCGGCCTTGGAGGCCGAGTAGGCGGACGCGTTCGGGTTGCCTTCCTTGCCGGCGACCGAGGCGATGTTGACGATGCGGCCGCGGCCGCGCATCGCCATGCCGCCCGCCACGGCGCGATTGCACAGGAACACGCCGGTCAGGTTGATGTCGATGACCTGCTTCCAGGCATCGACCGGGTAGCTCACGACGGTCGTGTTGGGCCCGGTGATGCCGGCGCTGGCCACCAGTATGTCGGGCGGCGCGAGCCGGTCCTCGGTGGCGGCCAGCGCCTGGGCGACGGAGGCTTCGCTGGTCACGTCGACTTCGACCGCGATGGCGTCCTTCAGGGAAGCTGCGGACTGCTTGGCGCGATCCATGTCGCGATCCCACAGGGCCACGCGACCGCCGCCATCGGCGATCTTGGCGGCGCAGGCGAGCCCGATGCCGCGCGCCCCGCCGGTCACGATGGCTGTTCGATCCTTGAACAAGTCCGCCTGCATGGCTGCCTCTCAAATCCTTGAATTATCTGGCGATTCCTACCATATCGAGGGGCCATCCCATCCGCTACACTGACGCGGCGCCAGTCTGGCGCTGGAAGCGTTTTTCGGGAGTTTCATGTCCTCTGCCCCTCCGGCCTCCATCGACGCCACCCTCGAGCTTCTGAAGAGCGGTGACTATATCGCCGACCGCAGCCTTGCCACCGTCCTCTATCTCGCGCTCAAGCTGGGGCGACCGCTGTTCTGCGAAGGCGAGGCGGGCGTCGGCAAGACCGAGATCGCCAAGGTGCTGGCCTCGGCCCTGGACCGGCCGTTGATCCGTCTGCAGTGCTACGAGGGCCTCGATGTCGCGTCGGCGGTCTATGAGTGGAACTACGCCAGACAGATGATCGAAATCCGCCTGGCCGAAGCGCAGGGCGTGCACGACCGCAGCGAACTGGCGGCCGACATTTTCGACGAACGCTTCCTGATCCGCCGGCCGTTGCTGGAAGCGCTCAGCCCGCATCCTCTGGGCGCCCCAATCCTGCTGATCGACGAGCTCGATCGCACCGACGAGCCGTTCGAGGCCTATCTGCTGGAAGTGCTGTCCGACTTCCAGGTGACGATCCCCGAGCTGGGCACGATCAAGGCGGCGCAGACCCCGATCGTCATCATCACGTCCAACCGCACGCGCGAGATCCACGACGCGCTCAAGCGCCGTTGCTTCTATCACTGGGTCGACTATCCCGACCTGCAGCGCGAGCTGGAAATCCTCAAGGTCAAGGCGCCGGGCGTCAGCGAACGCCTGTCGCGCCAGGTCGTGGGCTTCGTGCAGGAGCTGCGCGAGCTCGACCTCTTCAAGGCGCCGGGCGTGGCCGAATCGATCGACTGGGCGACGGCGCTGTCGGAGCTTAACGCGCTCGACCTCGACCCCAAGACCAT
>DATHNU010000819.1:0-2121 GCA_035485695.1 Reyranella sp.
TCGACGATGCCTTCGCCTCGGGCGGCTCGGCGGGCTACGACCACAAGAAGATGGGCATCACCGCGCGCGGCGCCTGGGAATCGGTGAAGCGCCACTTCCGCGAGCTCAGCCACGACATCCAGACCACGCCCTTCACCGTCACCGGCGTCGGCGACATGTCGGGCGACGTGTTCGGCAATGGCATGCTGTTGTCGCGCCACATCAAGCTTTTAGCCGCCTTCGACCACCGCCACATCTTCATCGACCCGATGCCCAACCCGGCGACGAGCTGGGCCGAGCGCCAGCGCCTGTTCGACCTGCCGCGCTCGTCGTGGATGGATTACGACAAGTCGCTGCTCTCGGCGGGCGGCGGCATCTATGACCGCGGCGCGAAGTCGATCGCGCTCTCGGCCGAGGCGCAGCAGGTGCTGTGCATCGAGGCGCCCAGCATGACGCCCGTCGACCTGATGCGCGCCATCCTCGCGGCGCCGGTCGACCTGCTCTATTTCGGCGGCATCGGCACCTACGTGAAGGCGTCCAGCGAGAGCCAGGCTGACGCCGGCGATCGCACCAACGATGCCGTCCGCGTCGACGCCAACCAGTTGCGCGCCAGCGTGGTGGGCGAGGGCGCCAATCTCGGCCTCACCCAGCGCGGCAGGGTCGAGGCGGCGCTGGGCGGGCGCAAGATCAACACCGACGCGCTCGACAATTCGGCCGGCGTCGATACCTCGGACCACGAGGTCAACATCAAGATCGCGACCGGCGAGGCCATCACAAGCGGCCTGCTGAAGCGGCCCGACCGCGATCCGCTGCTCTTCTCCATGACCGACGAGGTCGCTGCGCTGGTGCTGCGCCACAACTACCAGCAGAGCCAGGCGATCAGCATCGCCGCGGACCTGGCCGGCGAGGAGCATGACCGGCTGGAGCGCTTCATGCGCGCGCTGGAGCGCCAGGGCCGGCTCGACCGCACCGTCGAGTTCCTGCCAAGCACGGTGGAGATGCGCACGCGCGCCCAGAACCGCCAGTATCTCACCCGGCCCGAGCTCTCGGTGCTGCTGGCCTACGCCAAGATCGATCTCAATGACGAGATCCTGGAGTCGGACCTGCCCGACGACCCGCTGCTCGAAGGCGAGCTGCTGCGTTATTTCCCGACGGCGCTGCGGGAGAAATACGAGCCGGCGATCCGCGCCCACCGGCTGCGCCGCGAGATCGCCGCCCTGCAGGTCGTGAACTCGCTGGTCAATCGCTGCGGTCCGACCTTCGTGCGCAACATCGGCCTGCGCACCGGCGCGCCGGCGGCGGCCATCGCCCGCGCCTTCGCCGTCGTGCGCGACGCCTGGAAGCTGCGCGACCTGTGGGGCGACATCGAAGCGCTCGACCCCGCGCTCAAGGCCCAGGCGCAGATCCGCATGCTGGTGGCCTCGCAGCGTTTCCTCACGCGGGCCGTGCAATGGACGCTGCGGCGCCTGCCGCAGCCGCTCGACACCATGGCCGCGACCGAGCAGCTGGGCGCCGCCGTGGCGGCGCTGGGCGACCTGCCGCCGGCCGTGATCGGCGCCGCCGAGAGCGCGGCCCTGGCCGAGCGCGCCGCCGCCTTCGAAGCGATGGGCGCGCCGGCCGGCATCGCCCGCCGCGCCGCCGCCCTGGAAACGCTGGCCGGCGCCGGCGATCTGATGCTGGCGGCCCGCGTCAATGGCTGCAGCATCGAGACGGCGACCCGCGTCTATTTCCGCCTGGGCGAGCGGCTGTCGCTCGCGACCCTGGCGACGGCGGCGCAGAAGCTGCCGCGCGACGGCCAATGGCCGGCCCAGGCGGCATTGGCCGTGCAGGACGAACTGGCGACCCTGCACGCCGATCTGCTGAACTCGGCGTTGCGCGCCGGACCCTTGAACGCGGAAGCGGGCGGCGCCGCCGACCCGGACGCGGTCCTGGCGCGCTGGAGCGAGCCGCGCAAGCTTGCCTTGGATCGCGTCGACCGGCTGCTGAAGGAGGATCTGGCCGCGGCGGACGCGCTCGATCTCGCCATGCTGTCGGTCGCCACGGCCGAGCTGCGCACCCTTGTGTAGAGAAGGATCATCGCTACATCGGAGGCATCATGAGCCAGAAAGTCGACACCCATCCCGTCCAGAAAAGCGACGCCGA
>DATHNU010000820.1:0-2756 GCA_035485695.1 Reyranella sp.
GGGACCGAACACGTCGCCCAGCGCCGCGACATAGACGAGATCGGGATTCCGCGGATGGATGCAGATGCGGCCGACGAACTTGCTGTTCCTGAGGCCGACATTGCTCCAGGTGCGGCCGGCATCGGTCGACTTGTAGAGACCATCGCCATAGGAGACGTCGAGGCGGATCGCCGTTTCGCCGGTACCCGCATAGATCACGTTGGGGTCCGAGGGCGCGACCGCGATCGAGCCGACGGCGGCGCTCCCCATGAAGCCGTCGGAGACGCATTGCCAAAACACGCCGCCATCCACCGTCTTCCAGATGCCGCCGGCGCAGGCGCCGAAGTAGAACACCATTCTGTTCGCGGGATCGCCCGACACGGCGACGACGCGGCCGCCGCGGGACGGGCCGATGCAGCGCCACTTCAGCGCATCGAAACCCGACGAGGCAGGCAAACGGGTTTTGGCAGGCATGGCGTGAAGCGGCCTTTCTTTTCAACTGATATCGATGCCGACCGTAAGTCAGGTATGAAGGGCGAAGCAATCGACATTGGGTCATCAACCAGCGACGGTCGCTCATTGACAGGGCGGTTATGCTAGTGTTTTGCAGCGGTGCGATGCCTGAGGCGTGTGGAGGAAGAAAATGAGCGTGCGTGCAGGGCGTGAATTCCTGGCAATTCCGGGGCCGACGAACGTGCCCGACGAGGTGCTGCGGGCGATGCATCGTCCGGCGGTCGACATCTATTCGGGGCCCCTGCTGGCGCTGACCGACGGCCTGCTGCGCGACGTCGCCCGCGTGTTCAACACCAAGGGCCACGCCTACATCTATATCGCCAACGGCCACGGCGCCTGGGAGGCCACCCTCACCAACGTGCTGTCCAAGGGCGACAAGATCCTGGTGCTTGAAAGCGGCCGCTTCGCCATCGGCTGGGGCGAGAATGCCCGGCGCATGGGCGTCGAGGTCGAGATCCTGAAGGGCGACATGCGCCGCGCCGTGCGGCCGGCCGAAGTCGAGGCGCGCCTCAAGGCGGATAAGGATCGCACCATCAAGGCCGTGCTGGTGGCGCAGATCGACACCGCCTCGGGCGTGGTGAACGACATCGCCGCGATCGGCCAGGCGGTGCGTGCGGCCGGCCACGACGCCCTGCTGATGGTCGACGCGGTCGCCTCGCTGGGCTGCATGCCGTTCGAGATGGACGCCTGGGGCGTCGACGTGGCGATGTCGGGCTCGCAGAAGGGCATGATGACGCCGCCGGGGCTGGGCTTCGTCGTGGCCAACGATCGCGCGCGCGCAGTGCACAAGAAGGCCGGCCTGCGCACACCCTATTGGGACTGGACCGATCGCGAAGGCGATCAGCACTACCAGAAATATGCCGGCACGCCGCCCGAGCACCTGCTGTTCGGCCTGCGCCAGGCGCTCGACATGGTATTCGAGGAAGGCCTCGAGAACGTCTTCCGGCGCCACATGCTGCTGGCGGAAGCGGTGCGGCGCGCCGTCGGCATCTGGGCGGAAGGCCAGGCAATCGGCTTCAACATCATCGAGCCGGCCGAGCGTTCGAACACGGTTACCGCCGTGCTGATGAACGGCGGCCACGATCCGGAGGCGCTGCGCGCCTTCTGCAACCAGCAATGCGGCGTCATTCTCGGCCAGGGCATCGGCGAGCTCTCCGGCAAGGCCATCCGCATCGCCCATATGGGCCATGTCAACGCGCCGATGATCCTGGGCACGCTCGGCGTCATCGAAGTCGGGCTGCAGGCGCTGGGTGTCCCGCATGGCAAAGGCGGTGCCCAGGCGGCGATCGACTGGCTGGGCGAGCAGGTGAAGGCGTAGGCGGGACGATTCCAGCAGGGAGTATTGCTAATTTTTAGTTGACTGATGCTTAAGTTAGTGCTTTGCTGGTCCGCGATAACTTGTTCCCCGAGCAGCCCATGACGCCCGTGACAGAGCCGAAAATCGTTAGCGGAAAGTGCGGGAAGTGCGGAAAGTCCGCCGCGCTTCTGCAGCGCGAAGCCAAACGGCCTGCTGAGTGGCGTAGCGCCTGCGGAAATTGCGGGAATTGCGCAAGTCCCCCTCTGGTGCACACCGTGCGCATGTGGCTGATCACGTCGATGTACTTGCCGGAGAAGGAGTTCGCTGTCCTGGTGGCCGCCGGCCATCCCATGGATTTTTGCGACGGAGCTGCCCCGTGACCGCCACCAGCGACACTCTCCCGACCGCGACCCGCGTCGCCGATCCCGGCATCCGCGCCCTCTATCGGCTGGAAAACCGATGGCAGGCGTGGCTCGACGTCGAGGCCGCGCTGGCCCGCGCCCAGGCCGAGCTCGGCATCATTCCGGCCGACGCGGCCGAGGCCATTGCCGCGAAGGCGCAGCTCGAGCTGATGGACCGGGCGCGCATCGACGAAGGCTTCGCGCGCACCGGCCACACGATCGTCCCGCTGGTCTGGGAACTCGGCCGCATCGTGGGCGAACCGCATGGCGGCTGGGTGCATTGGGGCGCCACCACGCAGAACATCACCCAGACCGGCGACCTGCTGGTGCTGCGCCAGGCCCACGCCATCTTCCTGCGCCAGATCGGCGAGGTGTTGGCCGCCATGGCCGATCTCGCGGAACGCACCGCCGACATGCCGATGGCTGGACGCACGCATGGCCAGCACGCGGTGCCCGCCACCTTCGGCTACAAGGTCGCGGTCTGGATCGACGAGCTGCTGCGTCATGTCGAGCGCCTGCGCCAGGCGGCCCCTCGCCTGTTCATCGCCATGCTGGGCGGCGGCGCC
>DATHNU010000821.1:0-5878 GCA_035485695.1 Reyranella sp.
TGCCGGCAAGACCGGTGGTTGAGCCGGCCGGTTCCCTCCTTTAGAAGCGCCCTCAATGACAATCCTTTCAGACCGCTGGATCCGCCGCATGGCCGAGGACAAGGCCATGATCGAGCCCTTCGTCGATGCCCAGAAGCGCCAGGGCGTGATTTCCTACGGCCTGTCGTCGTACGGCTACGATGCCCGCGTCGGTCGCGACTTCAAGATCTTCACCAATGTCGATTCGGCGGTGGTCGATCCCAAGAACTTCGCCGACAACAGCTTCGTCGACCGCACCGCCGACGTCTGCATCATCCCGCCCAACTCCTTCGCGCTGGCGCGCACCGTCGAATATTTCCGTATCCCGCGCGACGTGCTGGTGATCTGCGTCGGCAAGTCGACCTATGCACGCTGCGGCATCATCGTGAACGTGACGCCCTTGGAGCCGGAATGGGAGGGTCACGTCACGCTGGAATTCTCCAACACCACGCCATTGCCGGCCAAGATCTACGCCAACGAAGGCGCCGCGCAGTTCCTGTTCCTGCAGGGCAACGAGCCCTGCGAAATCTCCTACCGCGACAAGGCCGGCAAATACCAGGGCCAGCGCGGCGTCACCTTGCCCAAGATCTGAGCGGAGGCCAGCATGGACCGAATCCGCATCCGGGGTGGCCGCCAGCTAAAAGGCGAGATCCGCATCTCGGGCTCCAAGAACGCTTCCCTGCCGCTCATGGTGACGGCGCTCTTGAGCGACAAGAAGCTCACCCTGCACAACGTGCCGCGGCTGGCCGATATCACGACCATGATGCAGCTCCTGAAACAGCATGGCGTGGAGATCGGCGCGGCGGCCGGCGAGAACGGCCACGCGCACGGCACGACGCTCACCCTGCACGCCAGCAAGATTTCTTCGACGACGGCGCCCTACGACATTGTCCGCAAGATGCGCGCCTCGGTGCTGGTGCTGGGCGCGCTGCTCGCCCGCGAAGGCGTGGCGCGGGTCTCCTTGCCCGGTGGCTGCGCCATCGGCGCGCGGCCGGTCGATCTCCACATCGCGGGACTGAAAGCGATGGGCGCTGAGATCGACATCGATGGCGGCTACCTGGTGGCCAAGGCGCCCAAGGGTCTCAAGGGCGCGCGTTTCACCTTCCCCAAAGTGTCGGTCGGCGCGACCGAAAACCTGATGATGGCGGCCGCCCGCGCCAAGGGCACGACGGTGCTCGACAATGCGGCGCGCGAGCCCGAGATCACCGATCTCGCCCACTGCCTGGTGGCGATGGGCGTGCCGGTGGCCGGCATCGGCACGGAGACGCTCACCATCCAGGGTGTCGAGGCGTTGAAGGACGCCACGCACAGCGTCATTCCCGACCGCATCGAGACCGGCACCTACGCCATGGCCGTGGCGATGACGGCAGGGGATGTCGAGCTTGTCGGCGGCCGGCTCGAACTGATCGAAACGGCCGTCGCCAGCCTGCGCTCGGCCGGCGTCAGCCTGGAAAAGACAGAGCGCGGCCTGCGCGTGCAGCGGACCAACGGCGCGCTGCACGGCGTCGACGTCATGACCGAGCCCTATCCGGGCTTCCCGACCGACCTGCAGGCGCAGATGATGGCGCTGATGACGCGCGCCGAGGGCGCGTCGATGATCACCGAGACCGTCTTCGAAAGCCGCTTCATGCACGTGCCGGAACTGTCGCGCATGGGCGCCAACGTCACCATCCATCACGAATCGGCGCTGGTGCGCGGGGTCCCGAAGCTGCGCGGCGCCGAGGTGATGGCGACCGATCTGCGCGCCTCGGTGTCGCTCGCCATCGCGGCGCTCGCCGCCGAAGGCGACACCACGGTCAACCGCGTCTACCACCTCGACCGCGGATACGAGCGCCTGGAAGAGAAGCTCGCCGCCTGCGGCGCCGACATCGAGCGGCTGAAGAGGTGAGGATGAGCGTTCATCACTTCGCTGGGGGCGCGCCACTCCAGTGGCGCGTCTTCGTTTGCCACGCCAAAGATCGCGCGACTGGAGTCGCGCGCCCCCAGCCATGAACGACAAGCTGAAACTCACGGCGCTCGACGCCGACGACCTCGGCGTGATCTCCGCCGCCTGTCAGGACGCGCTGGTGGCAGTGCGCGACTGCGCCCACTTCAAGGACGAGAGGCGCTTCGTTCTGCTTTTGAACCGGTTCCGCTGGGAGGCCGATCCGACCATCGAGGCGGCCCATTCGCGCACCCATTCCGCCCTTGTTTTCAACGAGGTGACGGCCGTCCGCCATCATGACATCCCGTTGCACGAGCCCGACCGGATGCTGGAATTGCTGGCGGTGGCGCAGGAAGATGACCGTTCAGTCACGCTGCGGTTCGCCGCAGGCCGCGCCATCCGGCTGGAAATCGGCCGTCTTGCATGCCATTTGGGGGATGTCGGGGAGCCTTGGGCCACCCCCTGGAAGCCCGCCCATCCGGTCGAATAGCCGCTCTCGGCGTTCGACAAGGGGCGGGCATTCGTTATTGGAGCCATGGCCGTGTCGAGCGAAGCCAACGAGAAGCTGATTCTGGCGCTGCCCAAGGGCCGCATCTTCAAGGAAGCGGCACCTCTTTTCGCGCGCGCCGGCATCGAGCCTGAAGCTGCTTTCGCCGACCCCGACGCGCGTCAGCTTCGCTTCACGACCAATCACGCCGATCTCGACATCATCCGCGTGCGTTCCTTCGACGTCGCGACCTTCGTGGCCTTCGGCGCCGCACATCTCGGAATCGCCGGCGCCGATGTGCTGATGGAGTTCGACTATCCCGAGATCTACGCGCCGATCGACCTCGGCATCGGCAAGTGTCGCCTCGCCGTCGCCGAGCCCGTCGAGATGGCGGGCAGCGACGATCCCAGGCGGTGGAGCCACGTCCGCATCGCCACCAAGTATCCCGAGGTGACGCGCCGCCACTTCGCCGCGCGCGGCGTGCAGGCCGAGTGCGTGAAGCTGTCGGGCGCCATGGAGCTGGCGCCGTCGCTGGGCCTCAGCCACCGCATCGTCGACCTCGTCGATTCGGGCCGTACGCTCAAGGAGAACGGCCTGGTCGAGATCGAGCACATCGCCGACATCACCTCGCGCTTCATCGTCAATCGCGCCGCGCTCAAGACGCAGCCCGAGCGGATCGGCCACTGGGTCGATCGCTTCCGCGAGATCAGCCGTGCCGCCTGAGCGGCTCGACGCCGCGGCGCCGGGTTTCGAACAGGAATTCTCGGCCTTCCTCGGGCGCAATCGGGACACCGACGAGAATGTCGACAGGATCGCGGCCGGCATCGTGGCCGACGTGCGCGCCCGCGGCGACGCTGCGCTGGTCGAGTACACCCGGAAATTCGACAAGGTCGACACCGACGCGGTTGGTTTGCGCATCTCCGACGCCGAGCGAAAGGCGGCCGCGGCCAGGGTGCCGACGGCGCAACGCGAGGCGCTGGCTTTCGCAGCCCAGCGCATAGAGACCTTCCATCGCGCATCGCTGCCGAAGGACGTCGACTTCACCGACGCCACCGGCACGCGACTGGGCGCCCGTTATCGGCCGCTCGAATCGGTCGGCGTCTACGTGCCGGGCGGCACGGCGGCCTATCCCTCCTCGGTGCTGATGAACATCGTGCCGGCCAAGGTGGCGGGCGTCTCGCGCATCGTCATGGTCGTGCCGACACCGGGTGGTGTCGTGAATCCGCTGGTCATGCTGGCGGCCGAGATCGCCGGCGCCGACGAAGTCTGGCGCATCGGCGGCGCGCAGGCCGTGGCGGCGCTGGCTTACGGCACGCAATCGATCAAGCCGGTCGACAAGATCACCGGTCCGGGCAACGCCTATGTCGCCGCCGCCAAGCGCCGCGTCTTCGGCCAGGTCGGCATCGACCTCATAGCCGGCCCGTCGGAGATCCTGGTCGTGGCCGACGCCCAGAACGATCCGGCGTGGATCGCCGCCGATCTCTTATCGCAGGCCGAGCACGATGCTTCCTCGCAGTCGGTGCTGATCGCCGACAATTCAGCCTTTGCCGATGCCGTTGCGCGCGCCGTCGACAGCGAGCTGAAGACGATGGCGCGCGCCGACATCGCGGGCGCGAGCTGGCGCGACAATGGCTGCATCATCCTGGTGCCCGACCTCGCCGCGTGCGCGCCCATCGTCGATCGCATCGCCGCCGAGCATGTCGAGCTCGCGATGGAGGCCGCCCCCGCCGAGGCGCTGGCCGACAGGATTCGCCATGCCGGCGCGATCTTCCTCGGCCGCTACACGCCCGAGGCGATCGGCGACTATGTCGCCGGCACCAATCATGTGTTGCCGACCTCGCGCGCGGCGCGCTTCTCGGGCGGCCTGGGCGTCGCCGATTTCCTCAAGCGCACCTCGCTGGTGGCCTGCACGCCCGACGCGCTCGCAGCGCTGGCCCCTGCGGCGCTGGCGCTGGCCGACGCCGAGGGGCTCGGCGCCCACGGCCGGTCGGTTTCCATCCGGCTGAACCGCCGATCCTGAGCTCCACCATGTCGAAGGCCCGTCGCATCGCCGACATCGTGCTGGACGAGGAATCCGTCGCTCGCCGTTCGCCCGAGGTTGAGCATGAGCGCGCGGTGGCGCTGTTCGACCTCCTGGAGGAGAACGACTTCGTCCTGGTCGGCGGCGCGCCCGGCCCCTATCGCCTCAGGATCGGCATCTTCGAGCAGCGCCTGGTCTTCGACGTGCGCGATTCGCACGACCACAAGCTGCGCGACATCGTGCTGTCGCTGACGCCGTTCCGGAAGGTCGTGAAGGACTACTTCCTGGTCTGCGAGAGCTACTACGCCGCCATCAAGAAGCTCGGACCGTCGCAGATCGAGGCGCTCGACATGGGTCGGCGCGGCCTGCACAACGAGGGATCGGAGCTGTTGCGCGAGCGGCTTGCCGGCAAGATCGAGGTCGATCTCGATACCGCCCGCCGGCTGTTCACCCTGATCTGCGCCCTTCACATCACATCGTGACCGGCCGCAGGCGATGACCGGAATGCCCGCCAGCCTGCTGTTCGCCTGCAGCGAGAATTCCGTCCGTTCGCCGATGGCCGAAGCCCTGGCCAAGCGTCTCTATGGCCAGGCGTCGTACATCGATTCGGTGGGTGTGCGGGCCAGCATGGTCGACGGCATGGCCGCCGCCGCGCTCGACGAGCTCGGCATCGACGTCCACCGCCACCATGCCAAGACCTTCGACGATGTCGATCCGAGTTCGTTCGACCTTATCGTCACCCTGTCGCCGGAGGCCCATCACCAGGCGCTGGAATTCACCCGCGGCACGGCGGCCGAGGTCGAATACTGGCCGGTGATGGATCCCAGTGTCGTCGAGGGGTCGCGCGAGATGCGGCTCAGTGCCTACCGCAGCACGCGCGACCAGATCCTCGCGCGGCTGAAGGCGCGCTTCGGCGCGCCGTCAGGGCCGTCAGTTTAGGCTTTGCCCGTTCTGGCGCATCTCGCTGATGTGGCCCGAGCGGTCGACGGCCACCAGCACGTCTGCCTGACCCTTGTAGGCGCGGCCATGCCAGGTGCCGTCGCTGTCGCGCTCCAGGCTGTTGACGCCCGAGTAGCCGGCGCCGCGAATTGCCTCCTTGATGTAGGCTTCCTCGGCCGACGGCGTCCACGTCGAAGTGATTCCCTTGGGATCGCGCGCAACCTGCGGCATGGCCGAGTAGCTCATGGTGCTGGTCGAGACGCCGTTTCCAGCCAACGGAACGGCGGACTGTGCCTGCACGGACGACGCGACGATCGTCGACAGGCCGAGCAGAGCGAGAGCGATAAGTGTACGATGCATCTGGTTACTCCTTACAAATGATGCACGCCCCATAATTGCCCCGAATGTGATCGAAATGCGCCGAACCTATGCATGGCGGCGCATGCCAGATCGCACGCCGTGGTTCACTGAATCTGCGTTTGGTGAATCG
>DATHNU010000822.1:0-6155 GCA_035485695.1 Reyranella sp.
TGATGTACTGGTCTTTGCGCAACTGGCTTGCAACTTTTGCAATGCAGTGGGGCCTGAAAGTCGATTTCGTGGACGCCGACCGGACCGATGCCATTGCCGCCGCCGTCAGGCCCGGCGCCACCAAGTTGGTGTGGATCGAGACGCCGGCCAATCCGACCTGGAGCGTCACCGACATCGCGGCGGCGGCCGATATCGCCCATCGCGCCGGCGCGCTGCTGGGCGTCGATTCCACGGTGGCGACGCCGGTGCTGACGCGGCCGATCGAGCATGGCGCCGACATCATCATGCATTCGGCGACCAAGTATCTCAACGGACACTCCGACATCATCGCCGGCGCCCTTATAGGCGCACGCGACGACGCCTACTGGGCGAGGCTGCGCGCCATCCGCGCCCAGCTCGGCACGATCCTGGGCCAGACCGAGGCGTGGCTGCTGATGCGCGGCATGCGGACCTTGTTTCCGCGGGTCGCCTGGGCCTGTCGCTCGGCCGAGGCGCTGGCCCAGCGCTTCGCGGCGCATCCCATGGTGGAAGAGGTGCTCTATCCCGGCCTGCCTTCCTTCGCCGGCCATACTACGGCGAAGAAGCAGATGACGGGCGGCTTCAGCGGCATGCTGTCGGTGCGCATCAAGGGCGGCGAGCGCGCGGCGATCGCCACTGCGGCAAGGGTCGCGCTGTGGAAGCGCGCGACGTCGCTGGGCGGTGTCGAAAGCCTCATCGAGCATCGCGCCAGCATCGAAGGGCCCGGCACGCCCTGCCCGACCGACCTGCTGCGGCTGTCGGTCGGCGTCGAGGACGCGGGCGATCTTTTCGACGATCTCGACCAGGCGCTGAGGCGTGCGCACAATGCTTGAGACCGACGCACGGCAGTCGACACACCACGACTGCCATCCCGCGGTCGCAATTCGAGCTGTGCCTCAGCGGCCGAGAGAGAAGCCCTCGCGCAAGGGATCGTCGTCGTCGAAGCGAAAGCGAGCGTCGCCCGTCTGATGGGCGCGGCCGCCCACTTCGACGATCACCGACTTCGCGCGGCCAACCGGCGCCCCCTCGCGCAAAACCTTGCCACTGAAGACTGTGCCAGTGCAGCTCTCGAACAGCCGCTCCTCACCCATTCCTATTTTGCGGCGCGCTGCCTCGAGCGCCAGGCGCGCGGTCACACCGCTGCCGGTCGGGCTGCGATCGATCTGCCGGCCGGCGAAGACGCAGACATTGCGGCTTGCACGTCCGTTCGCCCCGTCGCCGCCATCGGTCAGGATCGTTCCATAGAGAAAAGCAAGATCGGGCTCGTCGGCATGCTCAATGGGGATCGCCGTGGCCGCGGCCTTGGTGATTTCCTCGCCGGCATCGACGATGGCGCGCATCGGCGAGGTGCGAAGATCAAGCCCGATCGAGTCGGCGGCGAGGATGGCATAGAAGGCGCCGCCATAGGCGACGTCGACCGTCACCGGCCCCCAGGTGCGGGTCGGCACGATGCGATCTCGCGCGTAGGCGAAGGCCGGCACGCTTTCGAACCGCACCGTGCCGTCGGGGGCGACGCTTGCCGTCACCAGCCCGCAGGGACATTGCAGGCGCACGACGGTCTCGGATTGGGGCGTCTCGGGCTCGCGCCGTGCCACGCGGCCGCTGTCGACGGCCCAGCGCGCCAAGGCGATCGTGGCGTGGCCACACATCGTCGAGTAGCCCTCGTTGTGCATGAACAGCACGGCGAGATCGGCGTCGGGATGGTCGGCTTCTACCAGCAGCGCGCCATACATGCCGTCATGGCCGCGCGGCTCCAGCATCAGGCCGCGCCGCAGGTGATCAAAGCGTTCCTTCGCCTCGCGCCGCTTGTCCAGAAGCGTCTTGCCTGCAAATTCGGGCCAGCCATCGACGATGATGCGGGTCGGCTCGCCGCCCGTATGCATCTCGACAGTCGAGAGGATCACCCGAACACCTGGGGCAGACCGGCGCCGATGCGCTCGTTCATCATCTCGATCGAGCCGTCGGTGTAGGCGGCGATCTTGGCGCCCGCCAGATGACGCGCCAGCGGATACTCGGCGCGCAAGCCGTTGGCGCCCATCGCCTGGATGCAGTCGGCGATGCGCCGGACCGCCATCTCGGTGGCGAATTTCTTGGCATGGGCCGCCGGCAGCACCGCATCGCCGCCCTCGTCGATCAGGCGCGACGCGCGATAGGTGAGCAGCCGTGCGGCCTCGAGATCGGTCGCAGCGTCGACTAGCTTCCAGCGCACGCCCTGATGGTCGAGCACGGGCTGTCCGAAGGTCCTGCGCTGTTGCGTGTAGCGCACTGCGGCCTCCAGCGAGGCCTGCAGCATGCCGCAGCACATGGCGGCGACGTAGGCGCGCGCGCCGTTGATGCCGGCTAGCGCCGCCTTGAAGGCCTGCCCCGGCGGATGCAGCACCGCCTCGTCCGGCGCCAGGTAGTCGACCAGGCGGAATCCGCCAACGCCGATGGCGTGGCCGCCATGCAGCTCGAACGGCTGGTCGCGCTGGAAGCCCGGACGGTCGGCCTCGATGGCGAAGCAGGCGATACCGCGATAGCCTTGTGTTCGATCGGTCTGGGCATACGCCACCGAGAGGCCGGCGACGGCGGCATTGGTGATCCACGCCTTGGCGCCATTCAGCTTCCAGCCGCCCTCGACCTTTACCGCCGACATTTCCAGGCCGCCGAAATCGCTGCCGACTCCAGGCTCGCTCAAGCCAGCGCAGCCGATCACCTCGCCCGCGACCATGCGTGGCAGCAGGCGCGCCACATGCGCCGGCTGGCCATCACGGGCGAACCGGGCCACGGCGTTGTGATGATTGATCAGTGCAAAAGCGAAGGCGAAGTCGTGCCGCGCGATCTCCTCGAAAGCGCGCAGCTTGCAGGAGAAGGAGAGCCCCTGTCCGCCATGCTTCTTCGCCAACTCGATGGTATTGAGACCGGCCGCGCAGGCCGCCTTGATGGTCTCCAGCGGATAACGCCGCTCCCATTCCCAGCGCGCCGCGTTGGGCGCGACCTGTTCTTCGGCAAAAGCCTTGGCGCGCGCCACAACGGCGCGTTCCTCGGCGGTCAAGACCTCGTCCAGCATCGGCTCCAGATGGCACTGTCCCGGCTCGAAATTCAACCCTGCTGACGCCTCTCGTCTCGCAGCAGCAGTGGCCTATACTGCCGGCATGCCGCGCCAGGAACCAAGCCTACGCCAGCAGTTGATGGAAGCCCGCGCGAACGTTCAGCGGCAGATTGTTCTGCTCCGGGACAAGCCGTACCCGTTTCCGGTAACGGACGACGGCGTCAACTTCATTGGGGAGAGCAGCCATTTGATCGTCACGCTCAAGGCAACTCTTCAGGAGATCGAGGACAGCTTGGCCGCGTTAGGATCAGACGACGTCTAAGAGACCGATCGGACGATTGGACCTCCGGCACGGCCGCGGGCTAGAATACCGACGATGCGGGTGTAGCTCAGGGGTAGAGCGTCGGCTTCCCAAGCCGTAGGTCGCGGGTTCAAATCCCGTCGCCCGCTCCAATCGCCACGAATTGAGCGTTGCTCATTGTGGAATATCGGCGACATGCTGACCGCTAAGTGATTGGCTACTTGGCAATCTTCGGCTGTTCGACCCAACGTGGGTGCACATGCCAACATCCCGCTACTCGGGGCACCGACCTCACCTTCCGTTCTCAATCGCCGTCACTCAAAGGCCAAAGAGGACCCCGCAATATCAGGGGCGCATCCCTGGATTGAGTCTAAAAATATCGGCGGCCGCCCCGCGCCGAATTGGACGGCTCGGCTTCAGATTCTTCATTGAGCTGCCGCCGGGGCGAATTCACAGGGAACTATCATCGACCACAGGGTGCTGAGCGACATCGACGACACCCCCGAGCGACAGCGCTCACTCGAGGACGTCTTTGACGCTGTCCCTCACCACCGCGGGAACGGCGCTTTCCGGCACTTCGATGGTCTGCGGGCCTGCGCCGGTCTGTCGCGTGATGTGATAGCTAAAAGCATCGGCTGCGCCCCGGGGCCCGGCTTTCTGCGGCTCCTTGAACAAGCCTTCGACGGCTGCCCTGTCGGCCGGAGACAACTTCGAAAGCGCCAGTTCACCCCGGCTCTTGAGATTGGGGCCGCCGAAACCGGCAATGCCCCCTTTCTTTTCGATCTGCAAGCGGTCCATGGTTTCCACCTTTTGCGGCAATGCCTGCGCCAGCAGAAGGCCACCGCGCCAAGTGTTGACCGCCTCAACCGACGGCCGCGCCGATGGAGGACTATAGCCCCACGTGCTTCCATCCCTGATCGACGGCAGCAGCAACAGCGGGAGTGCTGCTGAACAACGTATGAGCCACTTGGCGGGTGCGCGCTGCAAACGCCTTCATTCCCATATTGGGAGTCGGTCCAAAGCCAGTTAGCGAATTGTACCACACGTGCCCGATCTTTTCCCAACTGTTGCCGCCCAGCGTCTTGCAGGCCGTGCAAAAAGCGAGATTGGGCGGGCCGCTGCTGTAATGCGGATCCATGCCCGGCGTGATCTGGGAATACTGCGTCGGCTGCGGCGCCAGGCAGTGCTTGGCGGCCGGGTTGGCCATGTCGCGCAGGCAGGTGAAGCCCCTGGCCTTCGCTGTCGGGCCCATGATGTCGTGGCCGATCAGCCAATCGGCGGCGGTCACGGCCTGCTTGGCTTGCCACTGCCGGAACATCGACCCGAAACAGTCCGACAAGCTTTCGTTCAGGCCACCCGATTCGCCCTGGTAGGCGAGTTGCAGAGTATGCTGCGTGACACCGTGCGTCAGTTCATGTCCGATGACGTCGTTGCCGCCGGTGAAGTCGATGAAGATGCTGCCGTCGCCATCGCCATACAGCATCTGCGATCCGTTCCACATGGCGTTGTTGTACTTCACGCCGTAATGAACTGACGACATCATGGTCATACCGTGATTGTCGATCGAGTTGCGGTTGAAGACGGTCTTGTAGAAATCGGCGACGGCCGTCGTTTCGCCAAAGCAGCGTTTCGGCGTCGGATCGGCGGAGCTGCCGGGGTTCGGCACCGGCGTTCCCGGCAGCGTCTGGGTGTGCTTACAATCGTAAACGGTCACCAGCGGCGCCGCGGCCAGCACGGTAAGGGCGCCGGCATGCGCCATGGCGACGCCCGTTAACAGGGTGGCCTGGGTACGCAATCCGCGGATTTCGTGGCTGATTTGCGCCGTATCGAACATGCCCTTGCGAAGTTCCGCCGACAATTCCGGGTCCTGCGCAAGCCTCGTCAGAACGTCGCTAGGTACGATCATGCACGTGCAAGACATGGCCATCTCCCTGCGCAACTAAGGCGAAGTCTTTTCACCTTTTCAACCATAAGTTTAGTCTTGTCATATCCTATGTCAAGCTCGCGCGGTTGCAAACAGTCGGTGTGACTTATCTCTGGTTGAGACAATTTGATGACATCTTTTGCTAGCGCTTCTTTCACGCTGCCCCCGGAAGCGAGTATGCCAACTGAGCTCGCACCACGCGCTCGAATTGCGGTCAACCCGCATTTCCCAGATGGGTTAGTTCAATAGTTCATCTGGGAAATGCGGGCTTAGACTCGTCCTACATGGCTTGGGCCGCCGCGCGCCCGCGAGCCGTCCGAGCAGGCGGGCGGGCTGGTCGATTGAAGGAAGGGCCGCCCGCCGACAGCGCTCCCACGAGCGGGATTTTCTGCTATGTTCACTCTACTTCTTTGGCAGCCAGCGCACCTACCGATGTCCCTAGTGAGGATGTGCTGAAAGCCAGGTCGTTGAGAAATCAGTGTGTTTCCGACGTTCGCCAGAGCAGGGCGTCGGTTTCCCAAGCCGTAGGCCGCGGGTTCAAATCCCGTCGCCCCCAACTTTTTCAAGGCAGGAATGACGGCATGGATTCGGTGGTATCGGCGCCGGTCGCAGCCAGCGGCGACTTTTCAGCCGATGCGGCCCGCTTCTCCCTCTATTGGCGCGACGCCCAGCAACAGCTCGCCCGCCTGCCGCCCAAACCCAAGCGCGATGCCGCGACCGACGACGCGGCCGAGGCCCTTAAGCAGGCCGCACGCGATGCCCGCTTCACCTTCCTGCGCCGTCATGCCCGCACGCTCTACGACCGGCTGACCGACGGGCGCGCCAAGTTCGTGCGCATCGAACAGCTGGTTTACGACGCAGCCGATGCCGTCCCCGGCCTG
>DATHNU010000823.1:0-5548 GCA_035485695.1 Reyranella sp.
TGGGAGCTGCGCGCGCTCGGCGGCTCGCCCAAGCTGCCGCAGACCCAGGACGTGCCGGACTTCGACTATGCCGAGTTCGCCGAGATGCTGGGCCTGATCGGCCGGAGCATCGAGCGGCCCGACGATATCGCGCCGGCACTCGATCTCGCGCTGGCGGCGGACCGGCCGGTCGTGATCGACGTGCGGGCCGATCCCAACGTCATCGCCCTGCCGCCGCATGTGAGCCTGGAACAGTCGATGAAGCTGTTCGCGGCATTGGCCAAGGGCGACCCGGACCGCGACGCGGTGGTGAAGCAACTGGTCCGCCAGCTGGCGTTGTGAGGCGTGATGGCCAAGCCCGTGCGCACGCTCGATTGCCTGCCGCTGGTCGACAAGGAGACCGGCGATTTCACGGTCGTGTTGGAAACGCCCAAGGGCAGCCGCAACAAATACCGCTACGACGCCCAGTGCCAGGCGATCCGGCTCAGCGCCACCCTGGGCGAAGGCCTGGCCTTTCCCTACGATTTCGGCTTCTTCCCCTCGACCGTGGGCGCCGACGGTGACCCGCTCGACGTCCTGCTGTTCCTCGACGACGCCGTGCCGCCGGGCTCGGTCGCCACCGCGCGGCTGATCGGCGTGCTCGAAGTCGAGCAGAAGGACCAGGGCGAGCCGTGGGAGCGCAACGACCGGTTCTTCGCGGTCGCCACGCATGCGCACACCCATCTGTCGCTCAAGAAGCTCGATGATCTCCGTCCGCACCTGCTGCCGGAAATCGAATCCTTCTTCACCCACTATGCCGGGCTCAATGGCAAGAAACTGCGGATCGTGCGGCGCAGCGGGCCGCGGCGAGCGCGCAAGCTTCTGAAGGCCGGGGCCAAGACGTTCAAGGCCAAGCGTTAGGACGCGCCATGCAGAGCGCACAGGAGCAGATCCATCGCGAGACGCTGGAAGAGGAAGCCACTCACGCCACCGACGAGGCGCGCATGCTGCTGCCGGGCGTGCAGGCCGTGCTGGGCTTTCAGCTCGTCGCCGTGACCAACCAGCGCTTCGTGCTGTTCACCGCGGTCGAGCAGGCTTTGTACCTGGCGGCGTTCCTGCTGCTGGCGCTGGCCATGGGATTGATCATGGCACCGGCGGCCTATCACCGGCAGGCCGAGCGGGGCAAGGTCACGCGCCGGTTCGTGGATCTTGCGTCGTTGCTCCTGACCCTGGCGATGGTGCCGCTGATCGCGGCGTTCTGCCTCGACGCCTACCTGGTCGCGCGCCTCATCCTCGACGAGCGGACGATGTCGGCGATCATTGCCGGCATGGTTGCTCTCGTTCTGGCCGCGCTGTGGTATGGCCTGCCCGCGATCGGCCGCAGCCGGAAGGCTTGATCGTCAGACCGCGCCGCCAGCGTTCACCGGGTGGTCCTGCACTAGCTCGTGGCCGGTGAAGCTGCGCGTGTGCGGCGGCGGCAGCTTGGCGCCGTGCTTGAACTCCTCCATCAGCGCCTGCTTGCGCTCCAGCAGGCGCTCGCCCAGCGCCTGGGTATCGAGGCCGGCTTCCTTGGCCTGGGCGAACAGGCCTTCCGAGCGCTTCTCTTCTTCCTTGACGTGATGCTTGATCATCTCGGACAGCACGGTGACCTTGGCGTCGTAGAATTCGGCGTCGGGCTCGCTGTCGAGCAACTCCGCGATCAGCACCTTGGCGCCGTCGTGCTCGACATAGGATTCCTCCAGCATATCGTCGTCCTCGATCTTGCGCTTGCAGGCCGGATAAAAGATCTCCTCCTCGATCATGGTATGGATGCAGAGCTCGGTGCAGATTTCCTGGACCAGGGCCTGCTTGCGGTCGCTGCGGGCTTTTTCGAACTTCTCGAACAGCTCCTCCACCTTGCGATGGTCGGCTTTCAGGAGGGCAACGGCGTCGCGCTTTGGCTGGGTCGGCATGGTGGGGCTCCCTGGCAATCGATGATGAGCGAAGCGCTCGATGCCTGCCCAACGACACTCCGAACGGCGAGTTGCATTGCTTTGTTGTTGCACGCCCCGCGAGGAAGAACGCTGCCTCGCAAACCTGTGTGCTAGATTGGCCGGACAACCAAGATTCTGTTGGCCGCCACGGCCACGTCGACGGCATCTTCCCAGAACGGTCTCGCGGCCGCGCCGAGCCGTCGGCGCGCCGCTGGTGCAGATTTCGCTTGAGGGTGGCGCCTATGGACTCCTCGGCTTTAGCGAAACAAAGGGTGCCCGAAGGCGCTCTTTGCTCGTCAATAACTGTCTTGAACTGTCTTGTGCGTCGACGTTTAGAGGTCGGCCCCCTTCTTGATGGCCGACTTGGCGTTGCCGACGGCCTTCTGCAAATCGCCCTTGGCTTCCTGCACCTTGCCCTCGCCCTTGAGCGCTGGATCGTCGGTCGCTTCGCCGACGCCCTGCTTCACCTTGCCGGCCACCTGGTTCGCCGTACCCTTGACCTTGTCTGACGTGCTGCTCATTTGGTTTCTCCTCGGAAAAATTGAACGCCTCGATCCCGACGGCGTTGCTGCCAGGGCCGTGATTTAAGTTGCGGAGAAAGCAACAGCCTTGGCTGAAGAATTCGTCGGTCCCATGCGACGCGACTTGAGACGCGGTCATGGAAGGGCGGCCCGCAAATTCGTCAACCGCTGTGCAACCGCGCGCGCAGAGCGCTCGTTGCGCCTGCACACGAACAATCGGAGGCATCATGTCGGAGACAAACACCGAAGGA
Organism: Reyranella sp.; assembly: GCA_035485695.1. Lineage (GTDB taxonomy): Bacteria > Pseudomonadota > Alphaproteobacteria > Reyranellales > Reyranellaceae > Reyranella. The sequence goes on from DATHNU010000823.1 coordinate 2,704, forward strand.
GGGAGGGGAGACGGCGGACCGCTCGGTCGCATCCCTGAACAAGTCGCGCAGCAGGCAGCAGGCATCGGTCGCGCCGTCGGCGACGCAGTTGGCCCCAAGGCCGAAGACATCGCGAACCGTTCCAAGGCGGCGGGCGCCGACGCGGTCGGCGACGTGGCGCGCACCGCGCAGGCGCTGGCCGACACGGTTGCTTCCGATTCGCCCGCCATCGCAGAGTATGTGCGCGGTGCCGGCCAGAAGATCGACCGGCTGGCGAGCGACCTGCGCGAGAAGAAGGTCGGCGACCTTTTGAACTCCGCCGCCGAGTTCGGCCGCTCGCAACCGGTCATCATGCTGGCGGGCGCCGCGCTGATCGGCTTTGCGCTGTCGCGCGTGGTCAAAGCCGGCGTCGCCACGGCGCCCGCCGGCGGCGCATCGAATGCCGATAGCGGCACCGCCGTTGGCGGCGAGGGCTAAGCCATGTTGAACCAGCCCCCGCGCCGCCCCGGCGTCGTCACCCTGGCGACGGCTGCGTTCTCGCAGACCGCCGACCTGCTACAGACCGAGTTCCGCCTGGCCAAGGCCGAGCTTGCGGAGAAAATGACCGCCCTGCGCGGCGGCCTGATCATGATCCTGATCGGCGCCATCTTCCTGATCGCAGCCCTTGGAATGATCCTGCAGGCCCTGGTCAGCATCCTGATTAATTCGGGCGTCTCGCCATCCGTGGCCATCCTGCTGGTGGCCGGCGGCTCGGCCGTGATCGGCCTCGTGCTCTTCCTGATGGGCCAGAAGCGGCTACACCGGGCCGACCTCTCGCCCGACCCCACCCTCAACTCGCTGTCGCGTGACAGCCGCATGGTCAAGGAGACCCTGTCATGACATCGAGCGCCCAATTGCAGCGCGAAGCCGACGCGGCGCGCGTCGGCCTTGCCGATACGCTTGGCCAACTGCGCGACGGCGTGGCGCCGTCCGCACTCTCCGGCGAGGCGATCGCTCTCGTGAAGGACAGTGGCCTGTCGATCCTGAAGTCGCTGGCCGACACGGCGCGCGCCAATCCGGTGCCCGCGCTGCTGATCGGCGCCGGCCTCACCATGCTGCTGACCCGCACCACGGGCAGCGACGTGATGGGCGTGGCGACCTCCACCTTGAAGAGCGCCGCTGCCACCGGCGCCGACGCCGCTCGCAGCGCCGCCTCGGGCGTTGCCGGCGCCGCCTCCAGCGCCGCTTCGAGCGTTGCCGGTACGGCCAGGGAAACGGTGAAAGGCGCCACCGACCGCACGGCCAATGTCGTCATGGACACCGCAGCGGCCGTGAGCGATCGCATTGCCGAAAGCGCGGTGTCGGCGCATCACACGGCGGTCGACAGCATGGCGTCGGTCAAGGACCGGCTCAAGTCGGGCCTCGACTCGGGCAAGGCGGAGCTCGATGCACGTCGCCAGCAGGCCGGCGAACTGGCCGATAACGTGACGGGCCAGGCGCAGACCGTGGCGCAGCAGGCGCGGCAGAGCTTTGCCCGCCTGATCGAGGAGCAGCCGATCCTGATGGCGGCACTCGGGGCGGCCCTGGGCGCCGCCGTCGGCGCCGCGCTGCCGCTCTCGCAGGCCGAAAAGGACCTCATGGGCGAAACCGGCGCGAAGGCGATTGGTGCTGGCCGTGAAGCGCTCGCCAACGCCGCCGACGTCGTCCGCAAGGAGGCCTCCGCCGCTGACCTCGGCGCCAAGATGGGCCAGCTCGCCGACAAGGTCGTGCAGACCGTTACCAAGGACGCCGTGCGGCCGGCGAACGCTTGATCTGTCTTCCTGTTCCCCACGAGGCGCTTACCATGGCCGGCGAGTCGCCGTCTCGGAGGCTCGCCGCTAAAGACGACCGGCCAGTTCGGCATCGACCGCCGCGAGCAGATCGTCGTGCACCGAAACAGGCGCCAGGTACCGGGGAAGACCTTCTTCAAGCGTCTTGCGCCCCAGGCCAGTCCTGACGAGCACACGCTTGCATCCCGCATGGAAGGCCGCCTTCAGGTCTTCGGCCTGGTCGCCGACGAACGGCGTTTCCGCCGGGCACGCGCCGTGGCGCGCAAGGGCCTCGCGCAACATGCCGCCGGCCGGCTTGCGCCAGGGACACTTGCGGTCGCTGCCGCAGCACAGGATCAGGTCGACCCTGGCGCCTCGGGCCGCCGGCATGCGCTCGAGAGCGGCGTGCACGGCATCGAGCTGCTCTCGGGACATGGCGCCCCGGGAAAGCTCGGGCTGGTTGGTGCAGATGGCGACGTCCAATCCCGCGCCGTTCAACCGGGCGATGGCTTCGGCGACGCCCGGCAGGAGTTCAAGGTCAGCGGGCGTCTTGATGTTGGTCGGACGGTTCACGATCACGACGCCGTCACGATCGAGCAGGACAAGCGGCATCATGGCACTCCCGCCCGGTGGGGCGCGTGGCGAGCGGACTTGCGGGCCCTCCCCGTCACGGTCCAACGCCTCTTCCTTGTTCAAAGTTCCTCTGGCGACGAACTGTCTCGCCGCATGCCATTGATGCCGGGGACGCGCGCTAAATCACCTGATCATCCTCCTCAGTCTCTCGACCCCTTCCCGGAAGCGCCGCTCCTCGGCCCAGTCGCGCTTGGCGACCGGGTAGGCGAAGGTGAGCGCGAGCGCATCGCCGTCGTCGGGCGAGGCGAGCCCGCGCCGGCGCATGTCGTCCTTGCGCTCCAGCAGGATGGCGTCCGACGCGTCGCAGCCGTAGTCGACCGCCTTCAGGTCGGCGGTGAGCTCGGTGTCGTCGGGCAGGCTGCCCGCCTTCACCCACTCCTTCATGAAGCCCCACATCTCGGCGCGCTTGTTGGCGTAGCGCGCCGCGGCGTCGCTGGCGTCGGTGC
>DATHNU010000824.1:0-2344 GCA_035485695.1 Reyranella sp.
GAGCGTGCTTTTGCCTGCGCCGTTCGGCCCGATCAGGCAGTGAAGCTCGCCAGGCTCGAGCACAAAGTCGACGTCGGCGGTGACCTGGAGGCCGCCGAAGCGCTTGTTGAGCTTGCGGGTCTCGAGGAGCGCCATCACGCCGGATCCCGAGCGTCGCGCCGGAACAGCCGCTGCGGCAGATACGCGAGCGCCAGGATGAGGCCTTCCGGCGCGAGCAACACGGTGACCACGAGCAGCAGGCCCATCACGACGAGCGCGTACTGGCTTCCATAGACAGTGAGCGCCTGAAAGCCGCCGATCAGGAGGATCGTGCCAAGCAGCGTCGCCGTCAGATCGCTACGCCCCCCGACCGCGACCCAGACGATCGGCAGCGCAGCCGCCGTGATGCCCATGCTCGACGGCGTGATGTATTGGCCCCACGTCGTGTAGAGAACCCCGCTCAAGCCAGCGAGCGAACTGCCGATCACAAAGGCCGCGAGCTGATACTTGCGCACATCATAGCCGAGCATCGTGGCGCGCTCGGGATTTTCGCGGATCGCGACCAGCACGTTGCCGAAGGATGAATTCACTAAAATGCGCAACGCGAGATAGACGATCACGAGCAGCGCAAGCACGAAATAGTAAAGAGGCAGGTCGGGCGCGAGCACGAGGGGACCGTCCTCGCCTGGCCAAGGGATCGTCAGGTTTGGCATGCCGTTCATGCCGTTGAAGCCATTGAGCCGGGCGGCGCCGATATGCCATTCGGGACCGGCTGTCTGCGCCATGAAGCGTTCGAGAACTAGCGTCACCGCCAGCGTCACGATGCCGAGGAAGACACCGCTGATGCGGCCGAAGAACAGGAAATAGCCCAGCACCGCGGCGACGATCGCCGACAAGGCGACCGCGGCGAGAGTAGCCCAAAGCGTCAACCCGTAGTCGGTGCCCCAGTTGAGCGTGATGACGCCATAGGCGTAGCCGGCAATGCCGAAGAAGGCCGTTTGCCCAAAGCTGAGCGCGCCACCGTAGCCCCAGATTACGCAAAGCCCAAGCGCCATGAAGACCCAGTTGAAGAAATAGACCGTGTTGCCGACGGTGTAGGAATCGGTGACGAGCGGATAGGCGGAAGCGAGCGCGAGGACGACTGCCGCCCCGATCCAGAACCGCCATCCGCGTCCGAGCGTCTGCGGGCCTTCTAGTCGCGACGCCAGCCGGAGAAAGAGTGATCGTCGCCCCATCGCGGCCTCAGGTCCTCTCGCGCAGGATCAGACCGGATATGCCCCGCGGCAGCACCCGGATAACGATGATGACGGCGATGAGGAGGCCGATCTGGCCTGCCAGTTGGCCTTCCCAGGTCGTCATCGCCGATCGGATAAAGCCCAGGATCACGGCGGCGGGCGCGGTGCCTACGAAAACATCTCCTCCCCCGGTCACGACGGTGACGAAGGCTTCGGTGATGAATTGAGCCCCCATCGTCGGCACAAGCGTCATGGTTGGCGCGTAAAGGCCGCCGGTCGCGCCGGCGAGCGCGGCGCCGATGCCGAACGTCAGGCTGTAAATGAACCGCGTGTTGACGCCCAGCGCCTCGGCCATGTGGGGAACCTGGATCGTCGCCCGCGCGAGCACGCCGAACCGCGTGAAGTTGAAGAGCAAATAAAGTCCGGCGAGGATCGCCGCGGCCGTCGCCATGAGGACAAAGCGATAGACCGAGTACGATAGAGATCCGATCTGCACGCTGCCGAGCGGCGTCGAAATGTCGGCGAGGCTGGGGCCGAGCAGGATCAGCGTGCCTTGGGAGGCGATGAGACTGATACCCCAGGTGGCCACGATCGTATCGAGTGGGCGCCCGTACAGGTGACGGATGACGAGGCGCTCGAGCAGGACGCCGATGAAGCCTGCGAACAGCGCGCCGCAGGCGATCGCTAGCGGCAACGGCGCGCCAAGCTTGGCGACAGTCACGGTCATATAAGCGCCGGCCATGATGAACTCGCCATGGGCGAGATTGATGACGCCCATCATGCCGAAGATGATCGCAAGCCCGCTCGCGCACAGCACCAGAAAGGCGCTTGCGTCTCCAAACTGGTAGAGGAAGCCGACTACAGCGTCGAACATTGAGCGACCTGCCGGGCGCAACGAACAGGGACCGATGGGACGTATCATCCCGCCGGGAGTTTGCGGAGGGGTCGGGCCTTACCCCTCCTCGCGGCGAGCCCTCAGCCCTTGGGCGGCGGATTGCTCGGCGTGTACTGGGCGTTAGGATTCTTCTTGGTCAGATCGCAGCCCGCTTCGCCGAGCCAGTAAGGCTTGATGTCCTGCCAGACCTTCGGGAACGAGATCGAATGGTCGTCGTTAACCTTGGCCAGGAAGA
>DATHNU010000825.1:0-5335 GCA_035485695.1 Reyranella sp.
GTCCTCGACCTTGATCTGCTGCATGGGATCGGTCTCGGCGACCCGCTTGGGCATCATGAAGGGCACGTTGGACGAGGGCTTGCCGAGCGACTGCAGCACCAGGCCGTAAGGCTCCTTCATCTTCATCTTGAAGGTCTTGGCGTCGACGACCTCGAAGTCGGTGACCGAGCCCATCATCTTCTGGCCCATCGAATCGCGGGCCGCCCAGCGCTTGATCGAGGCGATGCAGTCTTCCGGGGTGACGGGCTTGCCGTCGTGCCATTCCAGGCCGTCGCGCAACGTGAAGGTCCAGGTGAGCTGGTCCGCCGAGACGTCGTACTTGTCGACCATCTGGGGCTTCACATCGAACTTTTCGTCCATCGCGAAAAGCGTGTCCCACACCATGTAGCCGTGATTGCGCTGGATGTAGGCGGTGGTCCAGATCGGATCGAGGATCTTGAGGTCCGAATGCATCACGACCTTGAGCGTCTGCGCCTCTGCCGGCGCCGCGCCCAGCAGTCCCACGACGCTGGCGGCTGCAACGAAGGTCGCGAACGACTTCCTGAAATCGAGCATTAAGCTACACACTCCCTATTGCGCGGGCTTCTTTGCAAGAATCGAGCCGCTGTCCCGAGACAGTAACAGCCGAACGCCCCCCTCTGACAAGCCGATTCAGGTCGCGGCATATAAGCCCGTAAAGGTGCTTTGTGGCACACGCACCCTGTCATCCCGAGGGCGAAGCCCGAGGGACCTTTGGAGGATGCAGCAAAGGTCCGTAGCGATTACTTGGAATCAGGTCTTCGCTGGGGGCGCGCCACTCCAGTGGCGCGTCTTTCATGCTCATGCGGACCGCGGGCGTCCCGCCCGCCTCAGGATCATACGCGCATATGAATGCGCATAAGCGGGCGGGACCCCCGCGATCCGGAAGACATGACGCGCCACTGGAGTGGCGCGCCCCCAGCGAAGATGGCGTTCATCCAATCGGAATACGCGTTAGTGCGGCCGATTGATCGCTTTTTCCAGGAGTTCGAGCACGCCTTCGGACGCCGCGGTGGCGACGATGTCGCCAAAGCCCGCCCATGAGCCCTTGGCGGCGGCGAGCGGCACCGGATTGGCCTGCTCGAGGTCGCCGACATTCTTGCCGGCCGGATCCTTGAGCAGCCATTTGACGACGAGCTGGCCCTTCTGTTCGTCGATCGGCGTCAGGCTCACGGTGCCGACCACGGTGAAGACATCGGGGCCGGCGGCGTCGACGATGACGATCTTGCTCGACCCCAGGGCGCGCCGCATGCCGGAGTAGAGCTGCCGGTTGCCGTCGGACGGCGCGCCGGTCACCTCCGCCACCATCACCTTGACCTGCGGCTGCTGCTGCGCCGCCGGCGTCGGCGCCGACCCCGGAACGTTGGCCGATGCCATCGCTGTCGCGGCGTCAGGCGGCGGCTCCTCCGGCACGCTCATGCCGGCCGCGACCTGGCCCGGCGAGCGCGCCTGGTAAGTCGGTGGCTTGCCGATCAGCGTCGCCACGCGCGGGGCGGCCTGCTGGGCGATGCGCGACACCAGCCGCTCGCTCGCCTCGGCATAATCCTCCGGTCGCGCGCGCGTCTTGCTTGTGGCGGGTTCCTGTGATTTCGGCGCGCCGTCGATGCGCCAGTCGATCTGGATCTCGATGCCCGAATCGGCATCGCGCGTGCTCATGGTGCCGTTCAGCTGAATCGGCGCCGCCGCCGGCTGCACCGCGGCCACGATGCCGTAGGATTGCAGCTCGATGGCAAGCGCCGCCGCAACCCGGTTCGCCATGTCCGGCAGCATGTATTTGGGCGGTGCGATCGCCAGCTCGATCTTGTCCTGCGGCAATTGCCGGACCGGCGCCTCGGAGTCGTCGTGCTCGAACGGCCGGGGCAGCTGGCCGCACGCTGCCAACGTCAAAAGGCAGAGGAGCGTCGCGACGGCACGCCTCATAGCATCGCACACGTCGCGATCACGCCGAGCAGGCACAGGAACACCAGGATGATCAGATAGGGCACGTCAGGCTCTGAGGGTTATCGCCGACAGTCCCCGGCCGTAATCGCGCACACCCTTCAGCGTATTGCGGCGGTAACTGAAGAAATCGTCGCGCGCCGCCAGCGTGTCGTGACCCGTGGCGTCCACCGCGACGCCCGCGCGCGCGATGCGCTGCGCCAGGTAGCCCGCGAGATCGAACAGGAAATGGCCGGCGCGCGGCGCTTGGCGAAAGAAGGCGCCGTTGGCTTCGTCCTGCGCCAGGAACGGCGCGGGGAATTCGGGGCCGACCTCGTAGGAATCGCGACCGATGCAGGGGCCGATCGCGGCCCGCATCCTCTCGCGCCTGGCGCCCAGCCGCTCCATGGCGGCGACCGTGCTGTCGACGACACCGCCCAGCGCGCCTTTCCAGCCGGCATGGGCGGCGCCGATCACGCGGGCATCCGGATCGGCCAGCAGCACCGGCGCGCAATCGGCCGCCAGCACGCCCAGCACGACGCCCGGCCGGTCGGTCACCAGGGCATCCGCCTTGGGCGCGCCGGGCGAGCTCCAGCGCTGTTCGGCGACGGCCAGCACCTCGGTCGAATGGATCTGATGCACGGTGAGAAGGTCGGCTTCGCCGAGATCGAAGGCGGCGGCGGCACGGCGTCGGTTCTCGCGCACATTGTCGGGCGGGTCGCCCGAGCCGTAGCCGCAATTGAGCGACGAATAGAGACCGGCGCTCACGCCGCCGCGACGGGTGAAGAAGCGGTGCTGCACGCCGTCGAGTTCGGCAAGCGCTCTAGCCTGGATCATGTCGCGTCCGAGGGGCTGTCGGGAAACCCGGCCGGCGCGGCGCTTCTGCTGTCGCCCACGGCCAGGACGCGGAAGAGGGTGCCCATTTGGTCGGGCCCGATCAAGCGCGCCAATGCCGCGTCGATGGCGCCGCGCGCGGCCTCGTCGGCGCGCGCTTTCAAGGTCTCTGCACGCTGCATGATGCCCAGACGCTGCAGAAATTCGCCTTGGCCGACCGGCCCGAAAGTCGGCATGCCGGTCGTCTCAGCGAGGGCTGAAAAATCGACATGCGCGCTCAAGTCGGTCTCGCCAGGCCGGTCGAGAACGCTCGCGCCGCGATGCCCGCGCACGGCCTGCAACGAGGCGCCGTGAGTGCCGCGCGCGTAGCCGTAGTCGACGATCAGCGCCCAACCGCCATGCTGGCGCAGTCGTACGCCGATCGCGGCGGCGATGACGCGGCCCGCCTCGGAGATTTCCGCCTGGGCGCCGGCCGGTGCATCGGCCAGCAGCGCGGCATACGGCGTCGCGCCGGGCGCCAGCGCAAAACGCAATGTCTCGCCGTCGTCTTCCAGCCCGACCATGCGCTCGGCCCAGCCGCGCGATGTCTTCTCGAACTGGCGCACCGGCAGGGCGTCGAAGAATTCATTGGCGACCAGCAGCATCGGCCCGCTTGGCACGTCCTCGAAATGGGCGTGCCAGGTCGCGTTAATATCGCCGAGCGCGGTCCGCTGCACAGCCCGCAGCCGGTCGTTGATCTCGACCAGATGAAGGTCGATCGCGGCGTGGAAGCCTGCAACACCGCGCGTGGCGCGCAGCGCATCGGCCATCAGGGTGGCCCGGCCGGGGCCCAGCTCGACCAGGCGCACCGGCCGCGGCCGGCCCATCGCCAGCCAGCGTTCGGCCAGCCAGGCGCCCAAAAGCTCGCCGAACATCTGGGAGATTTCCGGCGCTGTCGTGAAATCGCCGGCCGCGCCCACCGGCATCGCGTGACGGTAGTAGCCGAGGCGAGGATGGCCGAGTGCTTCGGCCATGAAGTCGGCGATCGAGATCGGACCGGTGAGCGCGATGCGCCGGGCGATCAGCCGGCCGAGCTCCGTGGTCACGGCACGAGGTTCACGACACGGGCACTACGGCACGGGGGCTCGCCGATACGCCCGGGCGATCAGCCAGCTGCCGAAGGCCAGCAAGGGAAGCGACAGCAGCATGCCCATGGTGAGCCAGTGTCCCATGAGGTAGCCCAGATGGGCATCGGGCTCGCGGAACAATTCGCCGATGATGCGGGCCACGCCGTAGCCGACGCAGAACACGCCGGTCAGCAGGCCCGGCCGGCGCCGGCCGTCGGTGAGACGCCAGACGGCCATCACCACGAGCGTGAGCAGCACACCTTCGAAGAAGGCCTGGTAGAGCTGGCTGGGATGGCGCGGCAGCGGCCCGCCGCGCGGAAAGATCATCGCCCAAGGCACGTCGGTGACGCGGCCCCACAGCTCGCCGTTGATGAAGTTGGCCAGCCGGCCGAAGAACAGACCGATCGGCACAACGAGCGCGACAAGATCCGACAGCATGAAGGGATCGACCCTGTTGCGCCGGGCGAAGGCCAGCACGGCGACGACGACGCCCAGGAGCCCGCCATGGAACGACATGCCGCCTTCCCACAGGGTCAGGATGGCGAGCGGGTTCGAGAGGTAGAAGCCGGGCTTGTAGAACAGCACGTAGCCCAGCCGGCCGCCCAGGATGACGCCCAGCGCGGCCCACAGCAGGAAGTCGTCGATCTTGACCGGCGAGAGCAGCTTGGGCGGCTGCTCGCAGACGCGGCGCATGATCTGCCAGCCGATGACGAGGCCTGCGATGTACGCCAGCGCATACCAGCGGATGGCGAAGGGCCCGAGCTGGATCAGCACCGGGTCGATCTCGGGATAGGGGATCAGGAGAGCGTTCATTGGGCGAACCTTATAGCCCAGAATCGTCGCGGCGCCGGCCTTTGGGGCCGGCGCCGCTGAGAACAGTCCGAACGATTAGAGACTTTTTCTTATGTTTTTACGAGAGGGGGCGTCGGACGGCTCTTTTCCGGGATCAGGCCTCGCCGACCGTCTCGAGAATCGAGGCGGTGAGCGCGTCGGCGGGCGACTTGCCGGCCCACACGACGTATTGAAAGGCGGGGTAGAAGCGTTCGCTTTCGCTGATCGCGACCTCGACCAGGTCGTTCAGCTGCTCGGGCATGAGCCCCGCGGTGCCGCGCAACGGGATGGCGTGACGGAACATCGGCAGGCCCTCGTCGGTCCACAGATCGAAGTGGCCCAGCCACATCTTCTCGTTGATCAGCGCCAGCAGGACGTGGATGTCGGTGTGGCGTTCGCTGGGGATGCGGACGTCATAGGCGCAGGTGAAGTGGAGCGCCTCGACATCATCACGCCAGCTGAAGAACATGCGGTAGTCGCACCAGCGTCCGGCGACTTCGACGGCGATCTCGCGGTCCGATGTGCGATCGAAAGGCCAGTCGTTGGCGGAGACGACCTTTTCGATCATCTCGAGCGGGTTGAGATCGGCTTTCCGTCTGGTCCGCTCATGTCGCGATAACGCCATCGAC
>DATHNU010000826.1:0-5037 GCA_035485695.1 Reyranella sp.
TGCCCGTTGTTAGTGCTTGCTCCGGCCCCGGACCGGTGTTCTGCTCAAAAAGGCAGCCGGAGATAGCCCGTCCGTGTCGATCTACGTCGCACTGCATCACGTCACGCATTACAAATACGACCGTCCGATCGATCTCGGCCCTCAGACCATTCGCCTGCGCCCGGCGCCGCATACGCGCACCCCGATCCCGAGCTATTCGCTCAAGGTTTCGCCTACGAACCATTTCGTGAACTGGCAGCAGGACCCGCAGGGCAACTGGCTGGCGCGTTACGTCTTCCCGGAGAAGACCACCGAGCTGAAAATCGAGGTCGACTTCACGGCAGAGATGACCGTGGTCAATCCGTTCGACTTCTTCGTCGAGCCCTACGCCTTTTCCTTTCCGTTCCAGTACACCGACGACCTCAAGGACGAGCTTGCGCCGTATCTCGCGACGACCGAGCCGGGGCCGCTGCTTGCAGCCTACCTCAAGGAGATTCCGCGGCAGGCGGACTCGACCGTCGATTTCCTGGTCGAGCTCAACGCGAATTTGCAGAAAAAGATTCGCTATATCATCCGGATGGAGCCCGGCGTTCAGCCGGTGGAAGAGACGCTCAGCTCCTGCGCCGGCTCCTGCCGCGACTCCGCCTGGCTGCTGATCCAGATCATCAGGCACCTTGGCCTCGCCGCCCGCTTCGTCTCCGGCTATCTGATCCAGCTTCGCCCCGACATCGATCCTGTCGAAGGCCCGCGCGAGGTTGAGAGCGACTTCACCGACCTGCACGCCTGGGCCGAAGTCTATCTCCCCGGCGCCGGCTGGGTCGGCTTCGACGTCACCTCGGGCATGCTGACCGGCGAGGGGCATATCCCCGTCGCCGCCACGCCGCATTACCGCTCGGCCGCACCGATCTCGGGCACGGCGGGCGCGGCCAATACCGACTTCGCGTTCGAGATGAACGTCAAGCGCATCCGCGAAGCGCCTCGGATTACAAAGCCTTTTTCCGACGCCGCCTGGGCCAAGCTCGACGCACTGGGCGAGCAGGTCGATGCCGATCTGAAAGCCCATGACGTGCGCCTCACCATGGGCGGCGAGCCGACCTTCGTCTCCATCGACGACATGGAGTCGCCGGAATGGAACGTCGCGGCCGTCGGCCCGACCAAGCGCGGCCTCGCCGATGATCTGATCCGGCGACTGCGCGCGCGCTTTGCGCCGGGCGGTCTGCTGCATTACGGGCAGGGCAAATGGTACCCGGGTGAAAGCCTGCCGCGCTGGGCCTTCGGGCTCTATTGGCGCAAGGACGGCGTGCCGGTCTGGAAGAATTCGGACCTGATCGCGAAGATCGAGAATCCCAAAAAGGCCGACATCGCCGACGCCGAGCGCTTTGCAGAGGGGACCGCGCAAAAGCTCGGCCTTGCCAGCGAATTCGTCATGCCGGCGTTCGAAGATCCCGGTCACTGGCTGCAGCGTGAGGCGTCGCTGCCGGCGAATGTCGATCCCGGCGATTCCAAGCTGGCCGATCCCGAGGAACGCGCGCGCATGGCCAAGGTGTTCGACCAGGGCCTCAACACGCCCCGCGGCTTTGTGCTGCCGATCCAGCGCTGGAACGCCGAGGCACCGCGCTGGCGCAGCGAGCGCTGGCAGCTTCGGCGCGGCAATCTGTTCCTGATGCCGGGCGACTCGCCGATGGGCCTGCGCTTGCCGATTGCCTCGCTGCCTTACATTCCGCCGGAGGAATATCCCTACATCGTCGAGCAGGATCCTCTGGCGCCGCGCGAGGAGCTGCCGGTGTTCGAGGCCACGGCGCAAAGCGCGCCTTCTCAACCCGTGCAGGAGCAGAGCACGCGGGGCAGCGGCGGCGTCCGCACCGCGATGTCGATCGAAATCCGCGACGGCGTGCTCTGCGCCTTCATGCCGCCGGTCGAAAAGCTCGATGATTACCTGGAGTTGGTCACCGCCGTTGAAGCGACGGCGGAAGAGATGCAGATGCAGGTTCACATCGAGGGTTACGCACCGCCCTATGATCCCCGCATAGAGGTGATCAAGGTAACGCCGGATCCCGGCGTGATCGAGATCAATGTGCAGCCGGCCAAGAGCTGGCGCGAGGCGGTCGGCATCACCTTTGGCCTCTACGAGGATGCCGCCAAGACCCGGCTCGGCGCCAACAAGTTCCTGATCGACGGCCGTCACACCGGCACCGGCGGCGGCAACCATGTCGTGGTCGGCGGCGATACGCCCAAGGACTCGCCGTTCCTGCGCCGGCCGGATCTCTTGAAGAGTCTGGTCCTGTATTGGCAGCGGCATCCCTCGCTGTCCTATTTCTTCTCCGGCATGTTCATCGGTCCAACCAGCCAGGCGCCGCGGATCGACGAGGCCCGGCACGACGGCCTCTATGAGCTGGAGATCGCGCTGTCCAAAGTGCCTCCGCCGGGCGCGGAGATTCCGCTCTGGCTGGTCGACCGGCTGTTCCGGCACATCCTGGTCGACATCACCGGCAACACCCACCGCGCCGAAATCTGCATCGACAAGATGTTCTCGCCGGACAGCCCGACCGGCCGGCTTGGCCTCGTCGAATTCCGCGCCCTCGAAATGCCGCCAGATCCACGGATGTCGCTGGCGCAGCAGCTTCTGGTCCGCGCCCTTATCGCAAAACTCTGGCGCGAGCCGCAGGACGGCAAGTTCGTGCGCTGGGGCACCGCGTTGCATGACCGTTTCATGCTGCCGCACTTCATCTGGGCCGACTTTCTTGATGTGCTGGATGAGTTGCGCGGCTGCGGCTACGACTTCTCGGGCGAATGGTATCTGGCCCAGCTCGAATTCCGCTTCCCCGCCTTCGGCCGGGTCAGCCAGGGTGGCGTCACGCTGGAACTGCGGCAGGCGCTTGAGCCCTGGCATGTGCTGGGCGAGGAGAATGCGGGCGGCGGTACCGTCCGCTATGTCGACAGTTCCGTCGAGCGGCTCCAGGTCAAGGCCGACGGCTTCGTCGAGGGCCGCCACGTCGTGACCTGCAACGGCCGTCCGCTGCCGATGACCGCGACCGGCCGCTCGGGCGAGGCGGTCGCCGGTGTCCGCTTCAAGGCCTGGCAGCCGGCCTCCGGCCTGCACCCGACCATCCCCGTCCACGCGCCGCTGACCTTTGACCTGATCGACACCTGGAACGGGCGGTCGCTGGGCGGCTGCGTCTATCACGTCGTCCATCCCGGCGGTCGTAATTATGAAACAAAACCGGTCAATTCTTACGAGGCGGAAGCGCGCCGTCTTGCCCGGTTTCAGGATCACGGCCACACGCCCGGCAAGATCGATCCGCCGCGCGAGGAACGCTCCCTGGAATTTCCTCTCACTCTCGACTTGAGGACGCCGCTCCCGCATTGAAGTATGTGACATTGGGGGAGAGTCGGGATGGTGGACACGACCGGCCAGGAGGCGAGCCCAGGCGGTGGCAATAGAGCCCGCCCGGCGCAGCGGCGGGTGGCACAATGGGTGCGCGATTATGCCCGGCTGCCCGGCATCCCCGACGAATATATCGGCGAGGACGGTCCGCGCCCGGTCTGGACCCGCTTTTTCGACGCCTTCGCCTCGCTGTCGCCGGCCGATATCGAGCGCCGCTTCGGCGCCGCCGACCGGCATCTGAAGGAAGCCGGCGTCACCTATCGCGCGCCCGGCGAAAGCACCGACCGGCACTGGGCACTTTCGCATCTGCCGCTCCTGATCGGCGAATCCGACTGGCAGCAGCTTTCCGCCGGCATTGCCCAGCGCGCGCAGCTCCTGGAAATGGTGCTGCGCGACCTTTATGGCGAAGGAAAATTGATCGCCGACGGCGCCGTCCCTGCCGCGGCAATCGCCGGCAGCAACGAATATCTGCGCCAGGTCTGCGGCATCAAGCCGCCGGGTGGGCGCTATCTCAGCCTCTATGCCGCCGATGTCGGCCGCGGGCCGGATGGACGCTGGTGGGTGCTCGGCGACCGCACCCAGGCGCCGTCTGGCGCGGGCTATGCACTGGAAAATCGCCTGGTGCTGTCGCGCGCCTTTGCCTCGCTCTACAAATCGATGAATGTCGAGCGCGTCGCGCCCTTCTTCGAGGCCTTCCGTGACGGATTGCGCGGTTCGGCCGATCGCGATGAGCCCCGGATCGGCTTGCTGACGCCGGGCTCCTTCAACGAGACCTATTTCGAGCACGCGACCCTGGCGCGCTATCTCGGCTTCCTCCTGGTCGAGGGCGACGACCTCGCCGTGTCCGGTGACCGCATCCATATCCGCACCGTCGCCGGCCTGAAGCGGCTCGACGTGCTCTTGCGCCGCGTCGATTCCAATTCGCTCGATCCGCTCGAGCTCGATGCCTCCTCGCATCTCGGCGTGCCCGGGCTGATCGATGTGCTGCGCAAGGACGGCGTCGTCGTCGCCAACATGCCGGGCTCCGGCGTGCTCGAGGCCCGTGCGCTGTTGGGTTTCCTGCCAAGCCTTTGCCGTCGGCTCCTCGGCGAAAATCTGATGATGCCGCATATCGCGACCTGGTGGTGCGGCCAGAAGGCCGCGCGCGATGCCGTGCTGTCCCGGCTCGACGATGTCGCGATCGAAGGCGCCTATGGCCGCGGCGTGCCCGGTTTCGACAGCAATGGTCCCGTGCTGGCGAGCGAACTGTCGAAGGCCGATCGCGACCGGCTGGTTGCCGCGATCAACGAGCGTGGCATCGATTTCGTCGGCCAGGAGCTGGTGCGGCTGTCGACGACGCCGGTCTGGGACCAGGGCCGCATCGTGCCGCGGCCGTTCGTGCTGCGGGTGTTCGCCGCGGCGACCCCGCAGGGCTGGACCATCATGCCCGGCGGCTTCTGCCGGATCGCCGAGCAGCTCGATGCCCGCGCGGTCTCGATGGGCGATGGCGCCCGCGCCGCCGACGTCTGGGTGGTCGCCGACAAGGCGGTATCGACCCACACGCTGCTGCCGGGTGGCGACGCCGTCCGCATCCGCCGCATCGCCGGCGTGCTGCCGAGCCGCGCCGCCGACAACCTGTTCTGGCTCGGCCGCTATCTCGAGCGGGCGGAGGCGACGTTGCGGCTGGTGCGCGC